>JAFRLP010000263.1 GCA_017431185.1 Victivallales bacterium
ACAATGCACCGCATCAGGGCGGGATTGCTCAGGCAGAGGTCAATGGTCTTGTGCAGGAACAGGTCAAGTTTGGCGCAGGCGGTCAGTTTCGGATTCATGACGATGCTCTGCGCCAATTCCTGTCCGATGTTCTGCGTCATCTCCGCCAGGGCGCTGTCGAACAGTTCCCGCTTGTCGGTGAAGTACTTGTAGAGAATGGGGCGGGCAATTCCGCAGACCTCCGCCACCTCCTGCATTGAGACATGGTTGTAGCCGCGCTCCGCAAACAGGTGACGGGCTTTGCTCAGGATGGCGTGGCGGCGCTCCGCATGGTCAATGACTTTGCTCATTTCTCCCCCCGAAAGGCCAGCAGGGCGGCGATGGCGTCCGCCGTGACCGCCAGATTGTGTGCAGCCTTGGCCAGCACCTCCGGCAGCGGCTGGACACTATGGAGCGTGCTGAACACCGCCGCAAACTTGCCGCGCAGCGCCTCGCAGTCCTCCACCGCACCCGAACAGAGCAGGGCGGGCACGCCGTTTTCCGCTGCCAATTCCGCCAGGACGGCCGGCAGTTTGCCGCCCAGAGTCTGGGCGTCACTGCGTCCTTCCCCCGTGATGAGCAGGCTGGCGTCGGAAAGGTGCTCCGGCAGGTGGGTCATTTGGGCGACGAGCCTGGCCCCGGAACGTATTTGGGCGCGCAGGAAAACACGCAGCGCAAAGCCCAAGCCGCCGGCGGCCCCATCCCCTGGCGCATTGCAGCGGTCAGCCAGTCCGCTTCGGACAGCGCACTCCCCGTAATGGACAAGCGCCGATTCCAGGAGGGCGACCTGTTCGGGGGAGGCCCCCTTCTGGGGGGCGAATACCGTGGCCGCACCCAACGCCCCCGTCAGGGGATTGGTGACGTCGCTGGCCACTTCAATGACAGTCCCGCGCAATTCAGGCATGAGGCCGGACACATCGATGGCCGCCAGGTCGCGGAGACCAATCCCGCCACGTGCGATGGGCGTGCCATTCGCTTTCAGAAGACGCGCGCCCAGCGCCTCCAGCAGACCGGAGCCGCCATCCACCATGGCGCTGCCGCCGATGCCGATGTAGAGGTGGCGCGCACCCGCCCGCAGAGCCTCGGCCACAAGTTGTCCTGCCCCGTAGCTGGTGGTGTGGAGCGCGTCCTTTTCATTCGCGGCAAGCAACTCCAGGCCACATGCCTGGGCGGTCTCCACGAAGGCGGTGCGCCCTTGCTCCAATAGTGCGAAATGGGCGGTGACGGGGCGCCCCAGCGCGTCGCAGGCCTGGATTTGGCGCAGTTCGGCTCCCTGCGTGGCCGTTGCCGCCTCCAAAGCCCCCTCGCCTCCATCGGACATCGGGATGCAGACAATCTCCGCGGCGGGCAGATGCCTGCGCAACGCCTCCCGCCAAATCTCGCATATCTGCGTGGCGCGCAAAGTCCCCTTGAAGGAGTCTGGAGCGACGATGATTTTCATGACGGCATGGCCTCAGGACAGGCTTTTCAACGCCTGGGCCAGTTGGTCAGGGCAGGAGGTGGGCTTGTCGCCGCACCGGGTTCCCTCCAGGCGACGGATGACCTCCGTGCGCGGCATCCCTTTGACCAGTCTGGCGAGCCCCAGGTGGTTTCCTGGGCACCCGCCCTCAAAAGTCACTTCCTGGACACAATCGTGTTCATCGACTGCCGCGTCAATGGACACGGCGCATATTCCCTGGCAACGGTAGTGGATTTTGGGCATTTTTCTAGGGGGTGAAGAATTGGTTGAGGCCAAAGCTCATGATGAAGGAGAGCAGGTTGCTGTTGATTTCCTGGGAACGCGCCGCCAACGACGGCTCCTCCTTTTTGGGGGCGGGCGGCAGCGAGGAGTAGTTCTCGACGGCCAGGGCGCCCGGTGACGGCGCAGGGCGGAACTGCTTGGGCACATCCAGGCGCTCCCATTTGGGGACGGCGTGGAACGCCTTCTTTTCCGCATCCCATTCCCATGCCTCCAGGACAACTCGCTCCGGGTAGAACAGCAGCTTCTTGAATCCTGGCCGATGGCTGCGACCGATGGAGGGGGCGATGATTTGGCGCCAATGCCCCCGACTGAACTGCAAGTCCAGATGCAGATGCCCGGCCAGGGCCCCGATGACCTGCGGCTGGCTGTTCAGGAGGTCGGCGGTCTTGCCGGCGTCCAGAAAGGCCGGTGGCCATAACGGCTCGTGGAGGACGAAGATGCAGGGGCGTTGGGAGGCCGCCGCAAAGTCCTTTGCCATCCAGGCGAGGGTTTCCGGCGTGAAGGTGCAGCATCCTTCGGCGGATTTGCAGGTGACGTCTGTCGCGTTGAACTGGAAATGGTACCCGCCGTAATCGAAACTGTAGTGGGTCGGGCCGAATACCTTCTCGAAGTCCCTGGGCCAGTTGTCGCCCGGAATGATGTGGTAGGGCACCGCCAGCTCCTCGTCCAGGAAATGTTTGAGCCAGAGTTGGTTGCGGTGGCTTCTGCGCATTTTCTTGTCGGCGGCGAACTTTGGTGTGCAGCAGCTGGTGTTGTCGCCGGTGATCAGGGCGAAATCGGGCTTGATGGAGTCCCTTGCGGTGTTGAAGGCGAGTCGGTTGAACTCGCGGGTCTCCGCATTGGTGATGTGCAGGTCGGTGAACCAGACCGCCGTGAACAGCGGTTGGCTCTCCAGGGTGGCCCAGGCCGGCTTCTCCATGGGGCTCAGCTCAAATTTCTTCGCCGTCTCAAAGAGCCTGCCCCAGGAGGACTCCCCATGGGCAAGCAGCACTGAAAGGGACAGCGCCAAAAGCAACAGTTTTCTCATTTTCGTATGCCAGAAGTTGTCAAACCCAATAATCCAAGCATAAATATACCACGCTTGCGCGAAGGTTGCAAGTCAGGCCGGGAAAAGTGGGATGGCCGGAGAAGAGAGATTGTCATGGCATCCAGGGGGCATTCCATCGCTCTGCGGCACTGTCACAAAGTGGTATGTTTTAGGAAGTTATGGTAATGGCGTAACTTCTTTGCCCCCGTTATATTAAAAAAAGCAATTGCAGACCAGAATCGCGTTTTTTGCGCGACAATTGCCTTGAGAACTTGATTGGAACACCATGGAATCATTTGACACACTGCGGGAAAAGTTGGAGAGACAGTATCAGGATGCCCAGTTCGACTATGGTCATGCCTGGACTTGCCGCGAATTAAGGGATGCCTGGCAACGCCACAAGAGCGACTCACCCATGGAGTCGCGAATTGCATCCAGGGCATCCCTGATTTCCCTGCTGTTCAGGCATGCTCCTGTGGCAAGGGAACCTGACAATCCTTTCCCCGGAAAACTGGAGACGTTTGGGCTTTTGCGTGAGGATTTGCAGGATGGGCTGCGTCTGGCGGAGGAAATGGTTCCGGGAGTGCAGTGCGGAAACAGGGATTTTGACCTGGGAATCGCCTGGATGGTGGACATGAGCCATGTCGCCCCCGATTGGCGGGCGGTCCTTGAATTGGGACTGCCCGGTCTGACGGAACGTGCCAGGCAGGGGACGAGCCCCTTTCATCGGGCTGTCGCCGAGGTATATGGGGCATTGGCGGAATTCTGTCACCGCGTGGCGGTCATCAACCAAAATCCCGTCTATGATTCAATTGCCCAGAGGCCGCCCTCCACTCTTTATGAGGCGTTTGCGCTGGCCTATGTTGTCCACGAGGCCATCGAATGCTCTGGCGAGGAGGTCAGGACAATGGGGCGTTTTGACCAGTTGTATATTGATTTCTACCGGAATGACCTGCAGGCAGGCCGGCTCACCCGTGACTCGGCCAAGGAACTCCTCAAGATGTTCTGGATTGCGTTCTACGCCAAATACCAGGGGAAAAAGTATGGAAAGAATTTTTGCTTTGGCCCGGATTTCAACGAGTTGTCCTTCCTGGCGATGGAAGCCTATTATGAGATGAACACCGTTGACCCCAAGCTTTCCATTCTGGTCAGGGAAGATATGCCGCAGGATTTCGCCGAACTGTATGTCAAGTGCATCAGGGACGGGCGCACCTCCATCGTCTCACTGAACTACGAGGTCATTGTCCAGGGATTGATACGGCATGGACGGACGCCGGAGGACGCCGCGAATTTCATTCCAATCGGCTGCTATGAGCCGGCTGTGGCCGGAAAGGAGATATCCTGTTCCGGCTCTACGGTGCTGTATCTGCCTGTCCAGTTGCTTACGGTCATCAATTCAGGCAGGGACTTTCCGCGGTTCGAGGATTTCAAAGGCGCATATTTTGAGGAAATCCGCCATGCCTGCCAGGTCATGCGTGAGCGCCAGACCCTCTGTGACAGGGCATGGAAATACGTCAACCCCGTGCCGTTGCTTTCAGGAACTTTCGCCTCCTGCATGGAAAAGGGACGGGACATCTCCGACTCGGGCGCGGTTTACAACACGACAGGATGCATCATCGCCCATTTTGCCGATGCACTGGACTCCCTGGCCGCTGTCCGCTATCTGGTCTATGAGCATCGTCTTTGCACGCTTCTGGAATTGCGGGACATTCTTCGCGCCAACTGGCAGGGGCACGAGGAACTGCGCCAGGTCGCTCTGACCCGTCCAGGCAAATGGGGAAACAACCACGCACCAGTTGATGACCTGGGAAAGGAACTGGCAAAATGGTGTTCGGAATTGCTGTTTCGGATGCCCAATGGCAGAGGTGGCACTTTTTTCCCCTCGCTCTATGGGCAGCTGGTGGTGGAGATTGGCAAGAGGATTGGCGCCTTGCCCAGTGGACGGCTGGCTGGGGAACCCATGTCCAAGAACCTGGACGCCGTACTGGGCATGGACCATGAGGGGGTCACCGCGCTGATGGAGAGCGTGCTGAAGATTGACATGCGCCAGTTTCCTTGCGGAACATGCCTGGACTTGATGCTGCACCCCAGTTCCATCATGGGGGAGAGCGGAGTCAAAAATCTTGTGAGGGTCATTCGCACCTTCATTCGGCATGGCGGAAGCGGCATACAGTTCAACATTTTCGATGCGTCTGTCCTGAAGGAGGCCCAGAGGCATCCTGAAAAATACTCCAGTCTGCAAGTTCGGGTCTGTGGATGGAATGCCAAGTTCATCGACCTGGACAGGGAGGCCCAGGAGACTTTCATCCGGCAGGCGGAGAAGCTGGTGTTCTGAAGGAGGCGGGAATGCACACAGCCAGGTACGTGGAGATGAAGCGCTTCGCCGTCCATGACGGTCCGGGAATCCGCACCACCTTGTTCTTGAAGGGGTGTCCCCTGGCCTGCATCTGGTGCCATAACCCTGAAAGCCAGAGGGCGTGTCCTGAACTTGCGTTCCGCAGCGCCAAGTGCGTCCTGTGCGGGAAATGCATGGAGTTTTGCCATTGTCATGTCATTCGGGACGGGGTGCATGTCTTCCATCGGTCAGAATGCGCGGCTTGCGGAAAATGCGAATCGCTCTGCACCCATGGGGCACTGGAACTTTACGGGAAGACCATCACGGTGGAGCAGGCGTTGGCAAGGTTGCTGGAGGAC
>JAFRLP010000030.1 GCA_017431185.1 Victivallales bacterium
AGTGCCACGCCATCATCCACGCGGGATACGGCAAATGCCCGGAATGCGGCCACGAGTTCCCGCCGCCAGCGCGGAGCAACCTCACGGAGCACGCCTCGGACGAGGGAGTGCTGTCGGGCGAGATTCGCGAGGAACACTACGACGTGCGCAATGTGTACTACGAGCCGCACGTCAAAAGGAACGCCGAGCCCGGCGACCCGAGGACGATGCGGGTGGACTACGAGGTCGCGCCCACGCAGTACAAGTCCGAGTGGGTCTGCCCGGAACACACGTGCTACGCCCGAGGCAAGTTCGAACGCTGGTGGCGCGAGCGGGCCTGCCCCGACTGCCCCGTACCGAACACCGTGGACGAGGCGGTCGCCTGGGCGGATGCAGGGGCGCTGGCCGTGCCGAAGGGCATCACCGTCCGCTGGATTACGGGCGAGAAGTTCGACCGCATCGTGAAGGTCGAGTGCGGCGACAAACCCGAGATGACGGACGCCCTGATGTTCGCCATCGAGAGCGGCCCCGTGTCATCGCCGCCGAGCGGATACCCCGTAGCCGATGATGACGACGAACTGCCGTTCTGATGCCGATAACCACCCTTATAAGGTGACAAATTGACAATAAACCACAACTAATGACGAGTCAAGGAGAACAGACGATGAGCTGGGGAACCTACTACAAGCACGAGGGATATCTCTCGCGGATATCCAAGAGCCAGATTGACGAGGAGATCGAGGAGCATGAGGCCGACAACCGCCGCATCTACGCGGAGATGCTGGCCTACATGGCGCAGACGCCACCCGCCTACGCAAAGGACTGCGAGGGGCGGGAGTATCCCTGGGTGGAATATCTGACACAGAAGATGCGCGAGTTCCAGGAGGAACTGGAGGAGAACAACTTCCTGCTGTGCCGACTCTACCAGTGCCGAGAGGTGCTGCGCGAACACCCGGAGAACGTGGAGGAAGGCTGATGACTGCAAAGCAATTCGACAGGCTTGAGGACGGCGTGATGGTCTGGTTCAGGCCGCCGTATCTCGCCTACAGGATGCCCGGCGTCGTCAGGACAATCGACGACAAACGAGGCGTGTGGGTGAACTTCTTCGGGGACGGGCAGACACACTTCACGCCGCAGGAGGGGCGCGAGGAGCGCTTCGCCTCGTGGGTAGAGCCGTTCCTGCCGACCGGCGGCTTCCTGCTCGCCATGCGTCTCCGCTGACAAAACACTTACAAAATGCAAGAAATAGTTACAAAACGAGGTTTCCAATGAAACACACTTACATATTCCCAAGCATACTCATCGCGCTGGACGTGCTTTCGGCCATCGCGTATGGCTTCAACAAGGACTGGAGGCAGGTCATCTACTGGCTGGCAGCCGCGACGCTTTCCGCCTGCGTCACCTATAGATAATATCTTGGGCCTGGATGAGGGATGACTCCCTCCCAGGTGGTTCGAATCCACGTCGGTGCGCCATTGGGTTGGCGGCATCGGCTCGGTCGAAGCACGGATGCACGTTCCATCCAGGCGCATTTCCCATCCAATCACAGGAGGAACACGATGTCAACCAGAGGATTGGTTGCGATAATGGACAACGACGGCTCATGCCGTTCCATCTACTGCCACCACGACATGTACCCGTCCCACGCGGGTGTCGTGCTTCCAGAACACTACGCCACGCGCGAGGCCGTGGAGGCGCTCCTCGCCCTCGGCGACCTCTCCGCCCTTGGCTGTTCTCTCGCGGAATGCGAGGCGTACTGCCGCGACAGGGGCGAGGAACTCCACACGCTGACGCAGTGGAACGACCGCTGGGTTCTCGCCCGCGAGGCGTTCGACCGCTTCTGGGCGAACTACTGCTATCTCTTCATGGACGGCGAGTGGTTCTGCTCCGACGGAGGCGGCTGGACGCCCGTCGCCGACTGGCTGGAATAGCCAGGCTGGCCGGTCTATTCCCTAAAACTGGAAATGCCAGTTTTAGGGAATAGTTATGGACGCTACTTTTGCCAGAAGGGCTGAAGCATTATTTGGCAATCAAATATGTCGTGTATATGACATAAATCGCCAACATTGCCGCACCTTCCTTACGGCTGATCCTCATACCACTCTTCATTATGGGATAGAGAAGGATGCTGATACTCAACATCAGTATCATATCCACATAGCAGATACCCTGTGCCTTGATTGGGCTGATCAATGGAGCGATTCCGAGAATATCAAGGATGTTGAATATATTTGAACCAACGACATTCCCAAGCGCAATATCCTGTTCTTTCTTCATTGCCGCGACAACAGATGTTGCCAGTTCGGGCAGGCTTGTTCCCACGGCGACAACAGTCAAGCCTATTACAGCTTCTGACACGCCGCACCACTGAGCAATGGCCACAGCGGAGTTCACAAGCAATTTTGCCCCGCCAACCAATGCCGCCAGACCTCCAACAACCATGATTGCAGACACCCATATGCCATATTGGGCTTTGGGCATTTCCTCCTGCACATTTTTCTCTCCCTTCCTGGAAGAATAGAAACTCCACATGGTATATGCGATACAACCGCACAAAAACAAAACGGCTTCCCAGCGGTTTACGCCTCTGTTAAGGGCATAGAAGCCGAGCAACACTGCTGCTGCGGCAATCATTACCCCCATGTCAAACTTCAGCAATTTGGGATTTACCCGCAAAGGAGTAATAACTGCGCACAAGCCCACAATCAAGGCTATGTTGCAGATGTTGGAGCCAACGACATTGCCTAGACTTACATCGCCCAATCCCTTCAGCGATGAATCTATGCTGACGACAAGTTCCGGGGCACTTGTCCCATAGGCAACTAAAGTAAGACCTATCACCAACGGCGAGACTTTCAGTCTCAAGGCTATGTTTGCGCCGCCTTTAACCAAATAGTCAGCGCCGTAATAGAGCAATCCCAACCCCAAAAGAAAATACAAGGCAACAAGCATAATCAATCTCTCCTATGCAAAAGATTGTGGTTGTATCCAAAATTCTGCCCACATTTTATTATGACCGATTGTCGTGGGATGTCTGTCAGTTTTGCACTTCAACCTGGAACTGGAAGGACATTGCTGTGATCATTTCCTGGACTCTTGCCAGAAAAGCCTGGAAAAGCTCATAGGCCCTGGTCCTGTATTCCACAAGGGGGTCCTTCTGTCCATACGTCAGCAAATAGGACCCATCTCTCAATTGCTCCATGTCCTGCAGATGGCTCTGGAATTGCAAGTCTATGGCATGAAGCATCATCCGGCGTTCAATGACAGGGACTATTTCCTGCGGCAGGAGTGACATGCGGTTCAAGTATTCCTGCTGGACAAACGCCATAAGCTGGCGGCGAAAACCTTGACGCCCGCGGCGTGTCTTCTCGTCAACCGTGAAAAACGGGGAAAAATCCAGAGGGAATGTCTGCTGAAGCCAGTGCTGCAACGCCTCATCCCCGGAGGCTCCGGCGGTGTTCTCGCGGTCATAGAGGAGATTCATGTGTCTTTCCAGATTGTCTTCCAGTATCTTGAAGAGAGGTACCTGAGGGTCGTCGTTGATCAGTATGCCTTTGCGGAAGTCATAGACCACGTTCCGCTGCATGTTCATCACATCATCGTATTCCAGCGTGTGTTTTCGAGCGGAAAAGTGGTTGCGTTCGATGTTTTCCTGGGAGAGTTCCACAATCCTCGACAGACCGGGATGGACGATTTCACCGTCAGGGGATGCATGAAGACCTGGCAGGATGCCCGCCAGATGTGTCCGTGCGTAGAGGCGCAGGAGCTCATCCTCCAGGGAAACGTAGAAAACGGTCGAACCGGGGTCTCCCTGACGGGCGCAGCGCCCCCGCAGCTGCCTGTCGATACGGCGTGCATCATGGTGCTCCGTGCCGATTACCCTCAAGCCTCCAAGCTCCTTGACACCCGGTCCCAGCCTGATGTCTGTTCCTCTTCCCGCCATATTTGTGGCAATGGTCACTGCCCCCAGCTCCCCTCCGTGGGCGACTATTTCAGCTTCCCGTTCGTGTTCCTTGGCGTTCAGCACCTGATGGGGGATGTGCTTTCTCTGCAGGCAGCGGCTCAAGGCCTCCGATGCCTCGACGGACACCGTTCCGGCGAGGACGGGCCGTCCGCGACGATGGCAGGCCGCAATCTCCTCGGCAACGGCATCGAACTTCTGCTCCCGCGTCATGAAATACAGGTCCTTGTCGTCCGTGCGGATGCAAGGACGATAGGTGGGAATCGGCAGCACATCCAGGTTGTACAATGCCTTGAACTCCTGTGCCTCCGTATATGCCGTGCCAGTCATCCCCGATAGTTTTTCGTACATCCGGAAATAATTCTGGACAGTGATTGTGGCAAGAGTCCGGGTTTCTTTTTTCATCTTGACATTTTCCTTGGCCTCCAATGCCTGGTGAAGGCCATCGGAGAAACGCCTGTCAGGCTGCGGGCGTCCAGTATATTCATCCACAATGACGATTCTGCCGTCCTGGACCACGTAATCGACATCCCGTTCGAAAAGGCAATAGGCCTTGAGAAGCTGGGAAATTCGATGCAGTCTGGCGGATTGTTCTGAATAGGCTGTGTATGCCTCCCGCTTCCGAGCCATCTTTTCATCTTCCGGCAGACTGCCGTCCCTGTCAATCGAGACTATTTGCTCCTCGATGTCGGGGATGACGAAGGAATCAGGCTGCCCTGGAGAAATAAAGGCGCGCCCCTTGTCGCTGAGGCTCACCTCATGATGCCGCTCGTCAACGGCGAAGTACAGTTCCTCCGTGATTTCGTGAAGGCTGTTCCACCTGTCCTTTGACAGCAGCTCATCGCTTTTCTCTTCCAGGATTTTTCGGTTTTCAGGGGATTCCAGAAGTTTCAGAAGCCCGCGGTGTCGTGGCATTCCAAGCTGGGCCTGGAACAGAAGCCGTGCAAAGCCGTCTTTCATCCGAGGCGGCTTTGTGTCGAGCGGCAGCATTTTCCTTGCCTTGGCGATGATGCCGTCCACCAGTCCCTTCTGTCTTTCGTACAGCCTGGAGATAATGAGGCAGTCGCTGCCATGGTCATCGTCGGCATTGCGCGCTGCCCCCGAAATGATGAGAGGCGTGCGGGCCTCGTCAATCAGGATGCTGTCGATTTCATCAATGATGGCAAAATAATGCCCCCGTTGGACAAGTTCATCCTTGTCCATGCTCGTCCCCATGTCGCGCAGATAGTCGAAACCGAATTCACTGTTAGTGCCATAGGTGACGTCGCAGGCGTACTGGACCCGTCTGTCGGCGCGGCTCATGTCTTCCCGAATGCATCCCACGCTGAGGCCAAGCCAGCGGAGAACATGGCCAAGCCATTCGGAATCCCGTTGCGCCAGGTAGTCATTGGCTGTGACGAGATGCACGTTGCGGCCTGTCAGCGCATTCAGGTAAAGGGGCATGATGGCCACCAGGGTCTTGCCCTCGCCAGTGGCCATTTCTGCGATATATCGGTAATGCAGGGCGATTGCGCCCAGTATCTGCACGTCGAAGGGGACCATGTCCCAGGTCATTTCATGCCCGCGGATGCTGATCGTGGTGCCGCAGAGCCTTCGGCAGGCCTCCTTGACAACCGCATACGCCTCTGGAAGCAGTTGACTGGTGCTTTCCCCCTGTCTGATACGCTCCTTGAAAGCCTCTGTCTTCGCTTTCAGGGCTTCATCGGAGAGCTGGGAATAGCTGTCCGCCAGGAGATTGATCTTTTGAACCAGAGGCTTCATTTTCCTGATTGGCCTGGTGCTGAAAAAGTGTGCTATCTTTGCGCTGATTGTCTCAAGCATTGTGCAGTCCATCCTTAAGTTTCGCCGTCGGACGACGGCAGTTCTGGGTTTACTGCGCCTTGGCATCCGTTTCCCTGAAAGAAATAGCGGTGGATTTGGTAATCCAGATGACGGAAGCAACACGCAGCCGTTGGTGCATCGTTGAAGCGATGCGCTTTTCACCCCCGGAGGACTATGAATGATTGTGCAATTCGGACGCGAATGGAATCCTGAATGACAGATTGCGGGTAAATTGATGTTATTATCCCACAATGACGCCAGGAGGATGGACGCGGCCCATGGCGAACAAGCTTCCGGGGAGTTTCAGACCACAAGGGAATTGCCAGGCCCGGCGCGTGCAAAGCTCTGCTTATGATAATCGCTGAAAATAACAGTGGACGTGTCGCCCGATGCCATCCGCCGCATGCGGATGGCAATGGGGACAAGGCATAGAGCGTCAGGCGGATATGGCTCGAACAGGCTTCGTCTGCAGGAATGCCCTCCGTTCCTTTTTCCTTGGATACAGGATTCGCCGGATTGTCTGTAATTGCCGTTTCCGTTCTTTTTTTGCCGAAGGTTCTGGGGTGGCCGCGAAAGCCCTCTCGCTTCGTCTTTTGCCGAAGAAAGGCCGGAACCATGTTTTCCGGCAAGCTCTGCTTTCTCCATGGACAGGGAAAAGAGGTCTGCCTGTACGCAAAAGCATCCCAGAAGGAACAGGCTTGCCATCACTGCTCCCAGGAAATTCCTGATTCTGCCTGCAATGGATTGGGGCATCTGCATGGTCCTCTCTATTTTTGGGAATCCAAATCGCCTGTTTCCGCCCGGTTCCTGAACAGAGCTATTAATTTGGCAATAACCGCGCTTCCCAGCAGAACAGCTATGAATACAAGCATCGCATGATTGACGGCCTTGTCCCCAAGACGGTCGGAGAGTTTGTCGCCAAGGAAGGCGAATCCCGCCACCGTGGTCATGCAGGCGCTGGAGACCGTCAGGAGATTGGTCCAGAAACCCAGCCCCATCAGCTTCCCGAGGACGAACCCAATGTTCGGCCCTGTGCCTGTCAGCGGGAACAGGACAAAGATAAACACTCCGGGGATTCCAAACTTGACCCATGTGCGCCTCTGGCTTTGCGCGCCGCTCTGCGCCTTCTGGAAAAACGATTTCAGCCCCGGCATATGGAAAAGGCCACGGCACGAAAGACTGAACAAAGCCGCAAAGCAGAAGACGAAAAACACGGCCAGCAGGCCATTGACGGCGATGTTGTCCCAGACGAGCATGGCGGGATGCTTCGCCCCCTGGAGAACTCCAAGGGCTGCGCCGCCAGTCAAATGCACGCCGACAATGGTCCAGACGTGCCTGTACAGCACCCCCTCGCGCATGAAATGCAGATAAAATGCCTCCGCGAACAACAGTACAAGGGCCAGAATGGCTATTGCAAGCGCATAGAACTCTGGAGTTTTACTCAGGACACGCCATTGGGGGAAGGACGGACGCTTTTCCCCCATGGCCTCCTCATTGTCAACCATCTCTCTATATGATTTGTTCTTCATGCCATACTGTCTTTTGATGGAAATGCATTTCCCTATACAAAAATACTTCGCAATATCTGCGGGCCCTCAATCTCACGAAGTGCATCCAGGTCCGGATATGCAAGCAGAACCGAGGCCATGTGCGCTACATACTGAATATATGGGAACGCCCCTTCCTTGGGGCAAAGCGTCAGGATGACAATCTGTCCCCTCGCGGAGGAATCGCCATCCTGTCCATGGAATAGACCGACCGCGGAAATCAGCCGTGTGACCTGGGTGCTTCTGGCATGGGGGAAGGCAAGCCCCTTCTCCAGCACAGTCGAGGAGATGCGTTCCCGTATCTGGATGTCGTTGATGCACATCACCCGGTTCTTGACATAGCCGAGCCTGTGCAGATACAGCACCATTTCATTGATGGCCTCGTCGAAGTTCCGCGCCTGCAGATCCGTCAGGACGCAGTTTTCAGGAAGAATCTCCTCCAGAGGGCACTCGTTGTCGGCGAGATATGGAACGACTGGACCGCCCTTTGCCGACATCTTATGGAAGATGCCGCAGTCGTTGTTGAGATTTCTCCTGATCTTGTCGAAAACCTGGTGGATTTCCGCTATTGTCTCGGCGAATATGGCCTTGACGACATAGGCGTCCCGGTCCTGACACTCAAGAATGATTGAATAGATGGAGTGGTCGCGGTCGTTTTCCAGCGACATCGTGAAGGAACTGCTGTCCTTCCTGAACTGGATGACCGTATTGTCATGGGAAAAGTCCGAGTGGCTGTATCCCTCCAGGACGTAATTCTCAATGACCTCCCTTGCCAGGAAATTCCTGACGGTCTGGGATTTGGAACTCCACGGGAAACGCGATGTGTTTGTGCTTGCGCTTTCCCGTCGCACGCCTTTCCCTCCCATGGCGAGAACCAGGGATAGGAGCGGAGGTGCGGCCAGGGTGGTGACCAGCGTCATGATCAGAGTTATGCCAAGCAGTCTTGAGTCCACTATTGGAACATCCTTTCCGTCAAGACGCATCATGGTGGTCGCACCGATTCCGGCGATGATCAACGCCACTTCGCCGCGCGGAATCATTCCAATGCCGATGCGCAATGCGCCGACAAGGTTGAAGTTCATGAATAGAGACGGCAGCATGCATCCAATGACCTTGGCAAGCATGGCAAGTGCGCCGTAAAGCAGGCCGAAGTACAGTATCTGCCTGTCCGCTAGGACGCGGATGTCGACAAGCATCCCCATTACGACAAAGAAGACCGGCACCAGGAATGCGTATATCTCGCGAAGCCGCTCCTGCAGGACATAGGAAATGTCCGTGCGGCACAATCCAAGTCCGGCGCAGTATGCCCCGATGATCATCGCCAGCCCGCATTGCTCGAAAACGCCGGCGAGAAGCATTGCCGCGCCTATGCCGAGCATTGCGATGCTGGAGGGATTGTTGAATGACTTGAGCATCCGGGAGAAACTGCGCGCGCCTGCGATGCACAGCAAGGTAAAGGCCAGCCAGATCAAAATGCTCTTGCCGGAAATGAAGGCTATTTTTCTCCAGTCGACGCTCAGTGCATCGTTGCCGGAGCCTGATATGATGCCGATGACAACGGCCAGGCCGATGATGCCAAGCACGTCGTCTATGACGGCTGCCGCCATGATGGACGAGCCTTCAGGCGTTTCCATGCTGTGCCTTTCCGACAGGATTCTGGCGGTGATTCCAACCGATGTCGCCGTGCAGAGGATGCCAAGGAAGAGGCATCGCGGATCGGAGAACTGGGCATGAAGCAGAAGCATCCCTAGCAGATCGCCGAAAACGAAGGAAAGCACGACGCCGCCGATGCCTATGAATGTTCCTCCGAGCGAGTATTTCAGGAACATCTTGAGGTCTGTCTCCAGCCCCGACATGAACAGCAGGAGTATAGCGCCGAGAGTGGAAAGAAAATACAGTTCTCCGCTGACGGGCACGGCGCAGCCTGGCTTGGGGACAGGGAACAGACCATTGGCGAACCCAGGCAACGGCAGGGGAATGGAACCCAGAAGATAGGGACCGATAATAATTCCCAGAAGAAGCTCGCCAAGAACCGAGGGTATTTTGTGTTTTTTGAAGAAATGGCCGGCGAATTGCGCGGCAAAGACAATGACGCCTACCTGAATCAGTGTGTACGCACTGTGGGTGGACACGGAAAGGGACTCGTCCATACGCAGAAACCAGAATTTTTTAGGCTGGTGGCCAGCCTTGCCCATTGTGAAATGCGCCAGCGCCAAAGCACATGGCGCACAATGTCCCATCGCGGGGGACATGCGGTCGTCTATGCTGTCTTACACAGTCGGGCCTGCGCGGACTTGAATATGGAATTGGGCGTCGCAAGGCAATGAGACCGCATTTTGAAAAATGCCGCGGTCATTCTTCACTGCCTGCAATTGAATGGATATATGCTCACATGACAATACTGCGTCTGAACCGGAAGCGAAATTCGTCCCGTCTTTCTGGCATTTGCGGCGGATTTTTTCCCCCAGTTGCTTTTCTGCCTTCCCTTTCTGAAGCAGAATGGAGACGCAACTATTGGAGACACAGCAATAACCACTTGTCAGTTCACAGGGTTGTTTGCCTTGAGGGGTGAATACATTGCTGCATGCCACGCTGGTCCCAAGCAAATAGACATAGCTGAAAGCGACGCAAAGCCACAGGAGACACCTGGAAGCGGTGTCCTTTTGTTTTGCGGCTGTTGATGTCGAGAACTTCAGCATATTGTTATTGGCGGAACCGGAGAAATGAATGCATCCATGCTTCCGAGCCGTCGCCAGAAAACGCGACCTACAGAAAGCACAACATTAATATAATATCAATCAACGGTTTTACAAAGCACAATAGCCGTTTTCCCTGCTTCTATTATGGCTGTTTGATTTGTTTGGACACAATCGCATTTTTCAACGTCAATTGGAAAACCCAAAGTGAACTGATAGTGTCTCTAGTTGGATGTCTGTCACAGACTGGCTGGAATAGCCATGCCGGCTGGATTATTTCCTGAAACTGGAAAAGCTGCCAGTTTTGGGGAATGGCCGCTAAAATACAGTTTTTCTTCCGCCTCCGGTCGGACTTTCAACTTCCTTTGTCTGGACGGAGGCTTTTTTTGTGCTCAAAATCACTTTTTTTCAAAATTCTTTCGACGGATTGCCCGAAAATCTTGAATGCATTGGTGACGGGGAAAGATGACCCCGCAGGACAACAACCAAGAAAGGAACGTCACCAATGAGAAAACTCGCATCCATCGCAACCATCGCAACTGCAGAGCCGATACCCGAAGCCGACC
>JAFRLP010000264.1 GCA_017431185.1 Victivallales bacterium
CAAGGTCAAATGGCAAATCAGATTCTGGACATGGCAAAACAGGCGGGGGGATTGAATTGTTGTAACTATTCAGAACCCCAGGCCACTTCAATCCGCGAGGCCTGAAGGACTCGCGGGCAGGTTGGGGACTCACGCCTGGCACGCCAAGTTCTCAGAGCAAATCTGGTTCTGGACATGGCAAAACAGGCGGGGGACTGACTTGTTTTCCTTGGAATTAGAAATCCGGCAAGCGGGACAGGGCGGCGTAGATGCGGGTCCAGCGGTCTTCCATGTCATCCTGATACAGCCATGGACGCCAGCCGAGATTGAGAAACACGGAGATGGCGGGGAGGCGCCAGTCATCCGTCACCAGGTAAAGCGTACGATAACCTTGTGCACGGCACAAAGCCATGGCTTGTGCGCTGACGGCGCTGGCAAGGCCGCGTTCACGGTAGTCGGGATGGGTCATAGTCCACGCCAGGCAACCAAGCTCATCATCTGGTTCAGGCAATTGGCTGCGTTGCGCGGCAGCCGATGCGACGATTTTTCCGGTGGCCTCCTCCACAACCACGAGCAATCCCTCCGGCAAGGCCAGGTTCTCAAGGTATTCCAGCAATTCAGGCTCACCTGGCAGGGAGTCGAATTCGGCGGCTTTGCGCAGTTCCAGATAGGCTGGCGTATCCTCTGGACGCCAAGGTCTAATGGCAAAGCCGTCGGGCAATGTACAGTCAGGCAACGGGTCGGGGTCCGTGTCCGCATCAAAGGTCATGCGTAATTGTGGCATAATGATTGGGGGGGCTATGGCTATTATTCGCAGAGGCGGCCACAGACCGCCCCTGCACACAATCGTGAGCGAGCGCTCAATGGGCAGCGCGGCAGAATTCAGGTTCTTCGCGCAGGAGTTGCTCGAAGAAGGCGATGGTCTTGGTCAAGCCGTCGCGCAACTGCGTGGTGGGTTGCCAATGGAGCAGTTCCTGGGCCTTGCTGATGTCGGGGCGGCGGCGTGTCGGGTCGTCAGACGGCAGTGGTCTCCGCACAATCCTGGATTTGGAGCCAGTCAGTTCAATGACATTCTCCGCCAATTGGAGAATCGTGAACTCACCGGGATTGCCGATATTGATGGGGCCGGTCACCTCCTCGGGGGTGGCCATCATTCTGACCATCGCCTCCAGCAAATCATCGACATAGCAGAAACTGCGGGTCTGCGAACCATCGCCGTAGATGGTGAGGTCCTGGTTCTGCAGGGCCTGGAGGATGAAGTTGCTGACCACACGCCCGTCATTGGGGTGCATGCGGGGACCGTAGGTGTTGAAGATGCGAACAATCTTGATGGGCAGTTTGGCCTGGAGCCAATAGGCGTGGAACAGGGTCTCAGCGCAGCGCTTGCCCTCGTCATAGCACGAACGCAGCCCGATGGGGTTGACGTTGCCCCAATAGGACTCGACCTGCGGATGGATGGAGGGGTCGCCGTACACCTCCGAGGTGGAACTTTGCAGGATGCGCGCCCCCAGGCGCTTGGCAAGGCCCAGCATGTTGATGGCGCCATGGACACAGGTCTTGACCGTCTGAACAGGGTCCTTCTGGTAATGGACAGGGGAGGCGGGGCAGGCCAGATTGTAGATTTCATCGACCTCCACGTAGAGCGGGAAAGTGACGTCATGGCGGAGCAACTCAAATCTCGGATTGTCGAGCAGATGGTAGATGTTCCGCTTGGAGCCGGTGAAGAAGTTATCCACGCAGATGACCTCATCGCCAGCGGCCAGCAGCTTCTCGCAAAGATGCGAGCCAAGGAATCCACCGCCGCCTGTAACCAGTATTCGTTTTCCTGACATCACTTTCCCCTTTTTGGAGGGTTACATGTTCTCGGCGATGAGCCTGCCGAATTCGGAGCATTTGACCAGCGTGGCGCCCTCCATCAGCCGTTCCAGGTCATAGGTGACCTTACGGCTGGCGATGGTGCGGTTCAGCCCGCGGATCACCGCGTCCGCCGCCTCTGTCCAGCCCAGGTAGCGCAGCATCATTTCACCGGAGAGGATGAGGCTGCCAGGATTCACCTTGTCCTGGTTGGCGTATTTGGGGGCCGTCCCATGAGTGGCTTCGAAGACGGCGCAGCCAGTGTCGTAGTTGATGTTGGCGCCAGGCGCGATGCCAATGCCGCCCACGCAGGCGGCCAGCGCATCGGAGATGTAGTCGCCATTCAGGTTCAACGTGGCAATCACGCTGTGGTCGGCGGGGCGGGTGAGGATCTGCTGGAGGAAAGCGTCCGCAATGCAGTCCTTGACCACGATTTCGCGTCCCGTCCTGGGATTGCTGAACCGGCACCAAGGCCCCTTGTCGATGAGCGTGGCGCCAAACTCCCCGTGCGCCAGCGCATACCCCCAGTCGCGGAACGCCCCCTCCGTGTATTTCATGATGTTGCCCTTGTGGACCAGCGTGACCGATGGGCGGTCATTGTCGATGGCGTATTTGATGGCGGAGCGGACAAGCCGTTCCGTTCCAGCCTTCGAGACAGGCTTGACGCCTACGCCGCAGTGTTCGGGGAAGCGGATTTTCGCGTAGCGCTCCGGAAACGAGGACTTCAGGTAATCCAGCAGGGCGACTGCCTCCATGCTGTCAGGCACAAACTCAATGCCGGCATAGATGTCCTCCGTGTTCTCGCGGAAGATGACCATATCGACCAGTTCAGGATGCAGCACGGGCGAAGGCACTCCCGTGAACCAGCGCACGGGACGCTGGCAGACGTAGAGGTCGCACTGCTGGCGGATGGCCACGTTCAGGCTGCGCATTCCGCCACCCACAGGAGTGGTCAACGGTCCCTTGATGCCCACCAGGTACTTCTGGAAAGCGGCCAGCGTCTCCTCCGGCAACCAGCTTCCCGTCTGGTTGAACGCCTTTTCGCCAGCCAGGACCTCCAGCCATTCCAGACTGCGCTCGCCGCCGTAGCTCTTGGCCACCGCCGTGTCCAGGACATGCTGTGCGGCGCGCCAGATGTCCGGTCCGGTGCCGTCTCCTTCAATGAAGGGAATAATTGGGTGATTTCCCACGACCAGCCCCTTCGGGCCCATTTGAATGATGTCTGACATGTCTTTGGCTGTCCTGTGTCGCCGATGGGTTTATTTCTTGAACGTGAGATAAGTCTTGCCGATGCGGATTTCATCCCCGTCGTTGAGTAATTTCGGGACGGCGACCTCCACGGGGAGTTCGTTGAGGAAGGTGCCATTGACGGAGGAGTCATCCCGCAACAGGTAATCTCCATTGTGATGCACGATGGAGCAGTGCTGCCGCGAGAGTTCAGAGTCCTTGGCAAATTGCAGGTCGTTGCCATTGCCCCGGCCAATGTTGATGCAGCGATGAACCAGTTCAAAAGCCTGACGCTCGCCATCCAAATCGTATTCAAGTTTCGCCATGTTTCAAGTTCCTTGTAGAGTTTAAGTGACAGAAAACCAATTTTAATGTAACACCTTCGCGGAAGTTTTCAAACGCCGTTGCGCCAAAAGAGTGGCCGACAGGAAAATGAGGCCTGCCAGGACGGCAAAACTCGCCTGGCTTCCCCAGAGAAGGACCGGCCTGTCGCTCCACCGTGCGCAAGCCTGCGCCCCGAACCAGGGGCCGACGGCGTAGCCGATTCCGCGCACCAGCCCCGAGGAGGCCATGGTGATTCCCGTCCGCCCCTGTGGTGAGCAGCGGGTGAGAATGGTGTAGAGCGCGGGTTGCACCAGCAGTTCGCCCCCCGTCAGGATGGCCACGCAGCCCGCCAGGCTCCAGGCCCCGCCCGCCAGGCCAATGGCGAAGTAGCCGACCGCATACATCGCGCACCCCAGAACCAGACGATGATACTGCCTGGCCTGGATTTTGTCCATCAGCAGCGTGGCCGGCACCTGAAGCAGGATGATGAGGAGGCCGTTCAGCGAATAGACCAGCCCCAGCGGATGGCGGCCAATCCCCATGATTCCCGTGGCATAGATGGACATGGTGCTGTACAGTTGAGAGACCAGCAGGTAAAGGATGAATGCCCCCAGCAGAAGCGTGGTCAGTTCCACGCCTGTGAACAGTTTGGCGAGGCTTCGCCACTCCAGTCCCTTGCTGGCGCGTCCGGCGCCTTTGGCGGGAGCCTTGCAGATATAGGAGGTGTAGAAGGCGCACGCCTGGCACAATGCGGCGGTGCAGAGAAACAGTGCCCAGAAGGGAATGTGCGCCAGAAAGGAACCCGTCGCAGGCCCCAGCGCCCAGCCGATGTTGTAGCCGATGCGAATGTTGCTGTAGAACATCGGACGCTCGGCCTCGGTGGTCATGTCGGCCAGGTAGGCGTCCGCCGCAATGCCGAAGAAAGAGCCGAAGAAGGTGTTGAACACCAGCGCCACCAGAAACGCCCAGAACGGGGCCTCGAAAAAGGCAAGCGCGGCCAGGCCGAGAAAAACGGCGGTGCGGATGGTCTGGCCAAACTGGAGCACAAACCTGCGCCCCAGGCGGTCGGTGAGCCACCCTGCCACGGGCGGACCGACAATCGCGGCCGCACCCATCGCGGGAAAGATCAGGCCGACGGTCTCCATGGGAATCCCGCGAGCGGTGTTCAGATAGCCTGGAATGAACGGATAAACGATGGAGTACGCCAACTGATTGATGCACCAGGCGGTCGCCAAAGACAGTGATGTGCGGTTGTAAAGCATATTTGCCTCGACACTCTACGGATTGTGTGCGTCTGCCTGAAAATGCGGCGGGTCGTTGCGCCGCCCCCAGGCAATCTCCTCGCCGATGGCCTTCACCCGCGAATCAAAACAGGCGCAGCACAGCGCGGCGCTTTCGGCGGTGCAGGGCTTGTTGGGGTAAAGTTCGTAGTCGGGACGGTATTTCTGCCCCGTGACATTCGGCATGGCAACGTTGGCCCCAGCCAGGAAACCCAATTCCCGCCCGTCCTCGCGCAAGGCCTGCAAAGCAGTGGTGGAGGCGATGTTGACGTTGTGGAGGTAGAGACGGCAGACGGCAATCATCCGCAGCCCCAGTTCCAACTGGCGCGCCTTGTATTGAGGCGTCAGTTCAATGCCCTTTCCCAGCGGGGTCTGGGCATGGGGAATATAGGGCCCCATCCCAATCATGTCGCAATCCTCGCGACGGAAGAACTCCAGGTCGCCGGCCAGATGGTCGTAGGTTTGCCCAGGCAGGCCAATCATCACGCCGCTGCCCATCTGGTAGCCTAGCCGTTTCAGGGTGCGCAGGCACTCCAGGCGACGGTTGAAGGAGTGGCTGGCGGGATGCAGTTGCGCATAGAATTCGGGTGAGGAACTCTCGATGCGCAACAGATAGCGGTGTGCGCCGGCCGCCAGCCAGCGGCGATAGGTCTCCTCGCTCTGTTCGCCCAGGCTTAAGGTGACGCCCAGTTCCTCTCCCGCAAACGCATGGATTTTCCGCAGCAGCCCCTCGATGAACACGGTATGCTCCTCGCTTTCCACCTCGCCTCCCTGAAGAACCAGGGAGCCATAGCGCTGCTCGCAAGTCCAACGGGCGCATTCCAGCACCTCATCCTCGCTCAGCCGATAGCGATGCACGGAGGGGTTGCCGCTGCGGATGCCGCAGTAATAGCAGTTCTTGCCGCAGATGTTGCTCCATTCAATGAGTCCGCGCAGAGCCACCTTCCTGCCCACATAGCGGCATTTGAGTTCGTAGGCAGCCGCAAACAATTCTTCCTGGGGCGCATCGCGCAGGAGAGCCACCAGTTCATCGTGCGCCAGCCTTCCAGGACCGGCCAGCGCCTTTGCAATCAGTTTGTTCATTGGATTGAAATCGCCACGTCGATCAGCCAGGCAGCAGCATGCTGGCAATCCAGAAATAGAGCAGCAGGCAAACCGAATCGATGACGGTGGTCAGCAGCGGGGAGGAGACCATGGCAGGGTCACGCCCTGCCTTTCGGGCCATCATCGGCAAGGCCGCCCCCAGGAGTTTGGAGAAACAGACCGTCAGGAACAAAGTCGCATTGACCGCCAAATTGGCACGGGCGGACAGTTCAGGCACAAACAGCAGCATTCGCAGCCAATTCACCAGGCATAATGCCGCCGCGACCATCCCGCCCACGCAGAGTTCTTTCCAAATGACCTGCAGCCAGTCAGTCAGTTCGATTTCACCGACCGCCATGCCGCGGATAATCAGCGTGGAGGACTGGGCCCCGCAGTTCCCGCCCAAGTCCATCAGCATCGGGATGAAACTGGCCAGCACCACCTGGGAAGTTAATGTCAGTTTTCTTGTTCCGTTTGTCTGAACTTCAAGATCTGAATCGTTTACAGTATA
>JAFRLP010000265.1 GCA_017431185.1 Victivallales bacterium
ATTATCGGACCGATCTGCGGAACGATCACAGACAACAAGGGATTTAAGAAACCGATCTTTACCACAGCGCTCGCCATTGGCCTGATCTGCTGCATCTGGCTGGGGTTTGTGGAAGACTGGAAGATGTTCCCCTCGGCGTTGTCCTCGTGGTCGCGGATGGCCTGGAGCAGGCGGTAGTACTCTCCCTTGTTGTGGGTGATGTAGCGGCTCAGGTACAACACTGGCAGGTGCAGCAAATCGTTGGTGACAAGAAGCAGGATGGCGATGATGCGCCCCGTCCTGCCGTTCCCGTCATAGAAGGGGTGTATGCTCTCGAACTGATGGTGGATGACGGCGAGCTTGACCAGCGGATCCCAGTCGCAAAGTTCCGGCGTGTTGATGAACTTCTCCAGAGCAGCCATATAACGCTCTATCGCCGCCCCGTCTTGCGGCGGCATGTAGATAGTCTCGCCCGCGCCATTCTTCAACGCCGTGCCTGGTACCTTGCGGAAGCCAGCGGTATTGCCTACCAGCGTCAGCTGGATTTCCTTGATGATGTTGTTGGTCAGGAGCTTGTCCTTGCGCACCAGTGCAAAGCCCCGCTTGATGGCCTCGCGGTAGTTCAGGACCTCCTTGGCGGAGGCGGAGGCAATGATGTCCCGCGCAGAGAGTTCCGCCTTGTAGATGTCATCATGTGTGGTGACGATGTTCTCCACCTCGGAGCTGTCCTTGGCCTCCTGCAAAGCCAGGGTATTGACAAGGATATCCTCGTTTGGAATCGTCTGGGCGACACCCTTCAGTTCCGCCAACTGGCGGTGGCTGGCGTTGAGCTGCTTCAGGATTTTCCTCGTCTCTAGCTCAAATGTAAATGGCAATTCGGGTATTCTATACATTAAACTTCCTCCAAGTCGGCGATGATTTCATCAATGGCGGAACGCAGCTCGTTCTGCCGTGCCACGATTTCAGCGATGCGCTGGTTTAACTCCGTAATGTTGACGGCTTCGCGCGTTTCCTCCTGCTCCACATAGCTGGAGACTGAGATGTTGTAGGAATTGGCGGCGATGTCGGTGTTCTTGACTAGGGCACTAAAGTGCGGCTTGTCCTGCCTGTCAATGAACGCCTGAAGGATGTGCTCGATGTTTTCAGGCATTAGCTTGTTCTTGTTGCCGACATGCTCGAACTCCTTTGAGGCATCGATGAAGAGCGTGCAGTTGTCCGTCTTGCTCTTCTTCAGGACGATGATGCAGGTGGCGATGGTCACGCCGAAGAAGAGATTGTCTGGCAGTTGAATGACGGTATCGACAAAGTTGTTGTCGATGAGGTATTTTCGGATTTTCTGCTCGGCGCCGCCGCGGTAGAGGACACCTGGGAACTCTACGATGGCCGCCGTGCCTGCCGTGGAGAGCCAGGAGAGCATGTGCATAGTGAACGCCAAATCCGCCTTGCTCTTTGGCGCGAGAACGCCCGCTGGGGAGAAACGCTGGTCATTGATGAGCAGCGGATTGGCATCGCCGTCCCAGTGAATGGAGTACGGCGGATTCGAGACGATGGCGTCAAACGGCTCGTCATCCCAATGCTTCGGGTCGGTGAGGGTGTCCCCGTAGGCAATGTCGAACTTTTCGTAGTTGATGTCATGCAGAAACATATTGATGCGGCATAGGTTGTAGGTGGTCAGGTTTATTTCCTGACCGAAGAAGCCCTGCCGCACCTTGTCCTTGCCAAGCACCTTGGCGAACTTCAGCAGAAGCGAGCCAGAGCCGCAGGCGGGGTCATAGACCTTGTTCACCTCGGTCTTGCCGACGACCGTGATACGTGCCAGAAGTTCCGAAACCTCCTGGGGCGTGAAGAACTCCCCGCCTGACTTTCCTGCAGAACTGGCATACATGGTCATCAGGAACTCGTATGCGTCGCCGAAGGTGTCATTGACCGTTCCCGAAATCTCCCCCAGCTGAAGATTGCCGATGGCATCAAGGATGCGCACCAGCTTCTCATTGCGCTTGGCGACGGTCGAGCCGAGCTTGTCGCTGTTCACATTGAGGTCACTGAAAAGTCCCTTGAAATCGTCCTCGCTGGCCGCTCCCTTCGCCGAATTCTCGATGTTCTTGAAAACCGTGTCCAGGGTGACATTCAGGTTTGCGTCATTCTTGGCACGGGTGCGCACGTTGCAGAATAGTTCGGAAGGCAGAATGAAGAAGCCCTTGTCCTTGACCGTCTCCTCGCGACCGAACTCGGCACTGGCATCATCCAATGTCGCATAGTCGAAGGACGGATTTCCAGCTTTGCGTTCGCCATCATTGATGAACTTAACCAAATTCTCTGAAATGAAGCGATAGAAGAGCATTCCAAGCACATAGCTCTTGAAATCCCATCCATCGACGCTGCCCCGCAACTCATTGGCTATCTGCCAAATGGTCCGGTGGAGTTCCGCTCGTTCCTGTTCTTTTGTCGCCATCGTCAGCCTCTATCACCTATATGGGGATGAATTGAAATCTATTTTCGCTCTGCCTCAGAGTTGCCCAAATTTGACGTCCATCTTCTGTCAGACGCTATTTATGCGTAGGATTGCGCATGGAATTGGGTTGCGTTGGAAACCGCTCGTTTTTATCTTCACTCTATCATCCATTATGGTATTGTCTCCCCGCACGCTATCAGGATTGGTTGCTTTCCCTGTCTGGCATAGTCCTGACAATCCAGGTTCTTCCTTTGCCATATCCTTCCTTTTTTAACAAACCAACTTCCTGAAGCGCGTTCATCGCACTTTGCACACTACTTTCAGCAATTTTGACCCGTGAAGCTATTGCTCTACGTGATATCGTCTTGTCAGCCGCAAGGCATTCCCAGACATTTGCACAGGTTATACGAAAGTCCTTGCGATAGTTTTTCATTATCACTTCAAAGTCAGGTTTTGGACCGACTTCGGCGGTTTTGGGACCGACTTCCGAGGCTTTTGGACCGATTTCCGTGGTTTTTGGACCGACTTCGGCGGTTTTTGGACCGACTTCCGCGGTTTTTGGACCGACTTCTGGCGTTTCTACACCGACTTCCGGCGTTTCCACACCGTCTTCCGTGGCTTTTGGACCGACTTCTGAAGTTTTTGCCTTGACTTCACCTGAAGCAATCGGGACACGGTTGCCTTGTTCGTCAAACAATGGACGATAGACAGTCACCATAAAGTGCTGCGCATCAATGTCAAAGACGGGAGGTTGAAGTCCCGTGGCCTTGCAAATGTTGAAGATGTCCACTGTGCCTGTGCCGAGTTCCTCAATGTACTGCACATAGTAAAGCGCGTGTGCGATGATTGGGTTGACAGCGTATGACTGATGCTCTTCCGACAGCAGTTCATACTTCATGTTTCTATGCATCGGGCCTGGACTGAAGACCGTCAGGCGGTTCTTGAAAAGTTCAACTTGAACAGTGGCGGAAGAAGCGTAGTCACGATGAGCGATGCCGTTATTGATCATCTCCGAGACAATCCTCTCATCGATTTCGAAGGTGTCATCCGATTGTGCGCCGAGGGTGTGCCCCCCGATGCGGAGGTCAAGTTTCTCCTTGATGAATTCGATGGCTTTGTCAGAAATGTCGAAGAGGTTTCCCTCAAACCATTTATATGAGCCGGCAGGTTTTCTTCGTTCTTTGCCATACCAGAGAACGCACTTGACGCCTGGCGAAGTTGCATAAAGATGGGCGTTGCGTCCAAAGCAAAGCATTGCCGCACGGTTTGGCACACCGTCAGTCACCATCTTGAGATGCGTCAGCACTTTCTCCGTTGGGGCATCCTCCGCAAACGGGAAACCTCGCTTCACGCGGGCTGTGCGGACAAACCAGCGTATCTTTTCCTCATCCAATTCGTCCCATTTCCCGACAGGCTCCTCCTCGTATGAGCGTTCTGCGTATGCAACTTTGTTTTCAGCAAGAAAGCGGTCAAGGCTTTCCGTGAGAGAGGAAAGCAGTTTGTCCGTTCCGTCAAAACGAACGCGAATCAGTCCAGGCGAGACCTTGCGGAGAAAAGCTTGTTCACGAGGGTCACGTTCCTTGTCTGATTTTCCTTTGACGAAGATGAAACGCGGGATTCCAAGACGCGTTGCCTCGTCATATTCTGCTTCGGTGGCAGAAGTGCCATCTAGCATGACGCCGCCATACTCATTGCCAATAAGCCCCACGTATAAGTCACTAACGGCAAGTTCGGAGAGATAGACCTCATCTGTTCGCTTATCTGCTGCTGGCACATCAACCTCAAAGGCGAAAGTGTCGAAAAACCGTGAAAGTTGCGGATTCGCGGATATGAGTTCCACAATGGCCTTGCGTTCTGCGGAAAACTCGCGCTGGACACTGCTGATGAAGATGCGATTTTTCATTGCCACTCCTTTCAGCGTTTCTTCCTTGGAGTTTCACCATTGCCATTATGTCCAACGACCCACTCGTCGATTTCCTGCTGGCTGAACAGCCACTCTTTGCCAATCTTATGGGCGGGCATCCCCTTGTTGCGAATCCACTTGGAAACGGTCTCTGCGGTCACGGAGAGATAGGTGCAGACATCCCGCATCTTTAAATATCCCTTGATTCTCTTTCCCTCTGTATCGTCTGGCATGGTCTTCTCCGCAATATTGGACAAAAAACGGTTTTCCAATAAAATACTTTACATTTCATTATTTTCCATACAATTCTGGTGTTTTTTCACGATTTAATTCGATTTTCTTCGATATACTTACAACAAACCATACCTATGATACCTTGAAAATGCAGTCCTCCATTCCTATTTCGAGAAGGCTCTCCATTCATTTCCTGCGGTAATGCAGATTTCGTACTTGATCGCATACTCCGCTAGAAAAATAATAGGGAATTATATACTTGAGTTTCCCAGAAAGACAAGTGCTTTTCAAAGTACCAAGTCTTCTAGGGCAGGTTTTCTGCAATGCCTCACTGGTTGATAACACTTGCTGGTTTTTCTGCGCCTTGCCGCTCCGCTTCGCTGCGCGGCACGGCGCAAGGGGATGCGGGAAAACTCCTATCCCGTGGGTTTCGCTCGCGCCGAAGGCGCTCGCTTCACCCACGGCTATGTTTTTGCCACCGCTAACGCGGCTCATTTCAATCACTGAGGGACTACGGTCTTCTAACCCAATGGCAGGACACGACTTTTACGCCGCCGTCTGCCTGTTTCACTCCAA
This sequence comes from Victivallales bacterium, assembly GCA_017431185.1. The sequence goes on from JAFRLP010000265.1 coordinate 5,145, forward strand.
TTGCGCTTGATGTCCCATTGTTTATCCTCTGTTGTACTTTCATGCACTGTCTTCAACTAACATAGCAAATTGCATCAGGGGGCACAGCCACCGCGATTGACAGCAGGTTGACAAGAGCACATTTTGCGTTTCCCTCAGTCGGTTTCCAGTAATATGGGTCGGTATCGTTCCCCAACTGGGGTATGACAGAAGTCAGTATTCTGACGCATTGGGAGGCATGAAGTGGACCCAATTCTTTGGACAAAAGATTAAGTCCTAGAAGAAATCTTTTGTTGTTTATGCTGACATAATATACACATCCTTTGGAGTCTTGTAGTCCAATGCCTGATGATTTCTCCTGAACGTCAATGTTTGCCTTCCTTCTAAAGAGGCCGAGTGAGTATTTTCACTCTTGAGAGCCACCGTTTTCATGCTTG
>JAFRLP010000266.1 GCA_017431185.1 Victivallales bacterium
ACGAAGGATGCCCAAAAAAGCCTGTTTGGCGTGAGGAAGCCGGCATCACACAGAATGGACATCGTCTATGGAGGCTATTGCATGGAGCCTACGGATAGACTACGGAACGTTTGAAACCAATATCAGTCAGTGAGGCATTACAAACCGGCGGAAATTGCCACGAAATAGAGCCTTGGAAGTCATTTTTGGGTGGTATGGGTGGATAAACATCCGGAATATGCTACATTAGACAACCATTGCGAATGGATTGGCGAGAGGCGATTGTGACATCTAGGAAAAACACAAAATATCGGATTGTCAGGAGGGTGTTTCTGGGTCTGCTGGCTGGCGTGCTGGCGTGGATTGCGCTGTGGAGCCTGCTCCCCCTTTGCGTGGAAAACCCGCTGGATGAGTTGGCCAGGCAGACTCCTGTGCGGCTCTACCTGGATGCCAATGGCGATGTCCTTCGGGTGGAGCGCACCTACGACTGGCAGTGGCGTGAGCCGGTCCCCTTGGCGGAAATATCCCCGCATTTTGTCCAGGCCGTGCTATCGACGGAGGATATCCGTTTCCATCGGCACAGCGGCGTTGACATTGGCGCGGCTTTCCGCGCATTCGCGGAAAACCTGACCAGCGGAAAGGTCATTTCCGGAGCCTCCACCATCACCATGCAACTGGTGGCGCTTCCCAGGGCGGGACGGCGCAAGAACTGGCGTGAGAAAATCCTGCAAGTCCTCCAGGCACGGCGGATGGAGCAACTGGCCAGCAAGGAGCAGATTCTGGCGGAATACCTGAACCGCATCCCCTTCGGCGGCAAAATCTACGGAGTCCAGGCCGCCTCCCGCTATTATTTCGGCAAGACCGCCAAGGAACTGACGATGGCGGAGGCGGCGCTGCTGGCGGGGCTGCCGCAGCGTCCCAACGCCTTGCGCCCTGACCGCCATCCGGAGCGGGCCGCCAAGCGCCAGAGTCTGATTCTGGACATGATGGAACGGCATGGGACGATTGGGCGGGGGGAGGCCGCCCGTCTGGCGGGAGAGCCGCTGGCCTACCGTGACTTCTCCACCCCCTCGTGGTATCGCCGCCATTATGATTTGACGCACGAGATGGAGTTGCGCCGTGCGCGGAACGAGTCCTGCGGCGCACTGCTTGTCCGGACCTCCCTCCTGCCGCATCTGCATCACCTGATATGGGAGCGGCTGCGCGCCCAGGTCGCCTTGCTGACGGATGTGGAGGACGCGGCAGCCGTGCTGGTGGACAACCGCTCCATGGGGGTGCTGGCGATGGTCGGCACGCTGGATTTTCACCGTCCTGGCAATGGCCAGGTCAATGCAGCCACCGCGATTCGCAACGCCGGCTCCACGCTCAAGCCATTCATTTATGCGGAGGCCATCGCCGGCGGCCTGATCGCCGAGGAGACCATTCTCCAGGACACGCCGTTGATTTCCGCCGATTACCGCCCCGCGAATTATGAGGGAAGGTTCTCGGGGCGTGTCTCCGCGGCGGATGCGCTGTCGCGCTCGCTGAATCTGCCGGCCATCCGCCTACTGGCGGAACTGGGCATTGACCGCACTCTGGACATCTTTGACTCCCTGCGGCTTCTGCATGGCAATCGTGCGCTCCTGCGTCAGGACAAGGGACTGACGCTGGCCCTGGGCACAGGAGGGCATACGCTGCTGAATCTCACCTACGCCTACGCGGCCTTGGCGCGCAGGGGAGTCCTCTTTCGCCCCACCTTTCTGGCGGGGGGGAAGGAGAGCGGACAGCAAGTGTATCCTGCCTCCGCAGCCGCGCTCACGGCACATATCCTGCGCCGGCGTCCGTTGCCGGGATGCACACTGGAGGTGGCGTGGAAGACAGGCACCTCCAATGGGCTTCACGATGCCTGGTGCCTGGCGTTCACCGCAGACTATACCCTGGGAGTCTGGCTAGGCAACAAGTCAGGCCGTGCCTCCGCGGCTCTGGTTGGTGCGACGGCTGCGGCGCCGGTCGCCGGCTCCATCTTCGCCGAACTCTACTCTCAGCGCGAGCCACCTGACTGGCGGGACAACGACCGTCTTCTGGTGCAGCAGCGCCTATGCGCCCAAAGCGGACTCTCGCCCTCGGCAGCCTGCGTCAAATATCTGCATGGCCTGGGGGCGGAGGGGATTCCCCTGCGCCAATGCCGCGTGTGCGGAACACTCCAGGCGGCGCCTCCCCTGGCCATTCTCTCCCCCAGGGCCAGCACTTATTTCCAGGAGCAGAGCACCGGCGTCCCCATCCCGTTGCAGGCCACGGCCCCGAATGCCCTCTGGTATGTCGATGGCGATTATCTTGGTCAGGTGTCCGCCAATATCCCCTACCTCTTCCAGAAGGGGCGGCACACGGTGCAGGTACTCACCGAAAATGCCTCTGCCACCGTGGAGTTCGTGGTAACTCCCCATCGGACGAAATAATGGTGGTGGCAGGAGGCGGAATGGTTCCCGGATGCCTTGGGCATCCGGGGCGAAGTCAACTGGCTCAGAAACTGGCGGTCAGGTTCAGTCCCCAGCAGACGTTGAAGGCGTTGTTGTTCTCGTCGTCCTTCCAGTCCTTGCGGACGCGCCCGTCCATCGCCCAGGCCATCTGCACGTATGTCCCGATGGAGACATGCTCGCTGATTTCGTATGTGAAGGTTGGCTGCACGCAGAGGCTATAGACGGCGGTGTCGGAGGTGCTGCCAGTGTACTGGTGGTTGCCGACCCAGAGTTCCACGGGGCACTCGAAGCCGAGCTTGTCGGCGATGAACGCCAGGTCATGCTCGTATGTCACGTTGACATTGGCCTTCATGACGTCGTTCTCGAAGTCATGCACAAAGGCGACGCCGGGGCTGAGGCAAATGTCGGTGGCGTTGACGTCAATCTCGTACTCCTTGGTGTCGGCGTCATGGGTGTGGGCCCCGTCACGGGGGTAGTTGTAATAGATGTAGTCGCAGTTGATTTCGAGTTTGCCGAGTCTGCCGAGTTCGGGGGTGGTGGCGGTGAAGCCGACCAGCCAGTCCCACTCCTCGACGTTGTCGTCGTTGTCGCATGCGTCCGTCTCGTCAATGATTGCGACTCCGCCGAGGTGGATGGCGAAGTTGTCGGTGAGTCCCCATTCGGCGGTCAGGCTGATGGTGTTGATCGCGTCGGGGTTGCCGACATTGCCCTCGGACATGTAGCGGGATGTATGGTCAATGCTCAATTCCAGGCTGGGAAGCCAGGCGGGACGGGCGCTCTCCTCGACTGGGGCCGGCTCCTTGGACTCCTGGGCGACGGCCAGGCCGGCGAGGCACAGGCTGAGCAGTGTGCAATTCAGCGATTTCAGGTTCATTGGGATTCTCCTTGGGTTATGGGTGGATTGAGATTATGGTTTGGGATTGCGCTGTTCCCTGTCCTGGCCACTGTCTGAACAATGGCACTCGCTTCCGCAGGCCCCGCAATGCCCTTTGCACGCCTCGCAGGAGGAGCCGTTGCGCAGGATGCGGCGCACCGCCAGGAAAAACAGCGCGGCTATCACCAGGGCGAGAAAGATGCTTGCCAGGTTCATGTCACTCCTCTGTTTTCACGGACTCGAATTTGGGGGCGGGGCGGAAAACCGCGTACAGCACGCCCAGGACGACCACGATGGCCGCAATCTGACCTGCGCCGAAACCTGCGCCGGCCCAGAACAACGTGCCCAGGCGGAAGCAGACCAGCGAGAGGCAGTAGCCGACCAGCAGCTGGAAGCCAATGGCGATGCATCCCCATTTTGCCGAACCCATCTCGCGCCAGGTCGCCGCAATGGCCACTAGGCAGGGCGGGAAGAACAGGTTGCAGACCATGAAACTGAAGGCGATGAGCTTGGCGTAGGCGTTGCGCATGAGCGGGTCGGCAATCTCGGCGGGCACCATGTTCCCGAAGAGCACCTGGATGCCTTTGAGCGTTCCGCCCGCCACGTCAGGCGACAGCAGCGCCAGCGTGGCGGTGGCCTGCTCCTTGGCGATTTCCGCGGAGACGCAGGCGACCGCACCCTGCCAGTTTCCGAAGCCCTGCGGCTTGAAGAGCCAGGCGAAGAGCTGGCCGATGTCATGGAGAATGCACTGCTCCAGACCTTCGGCGCTTTCGGGGTCGAGCAGGTTGAATGACCAGTCGAAGTGCATCATCAGCCACAGCACGATGCACGCCGCGAAGATGATGGTACCGGCCTTGATGGCGTATGCCTTGCCACGCTCCCAAGTGTGGATGAGCACGCCCTTCAGGCTGGGCATGTGGTATGCCGGCAACTCCATCACGAAAGGCGCGGCCTCGCCCGCGAATGCCCTGGTCTTCTTCAGCGCGATGCCGCCCAGCACCACGATGGCGATGCCGATGAAGTACATGCTCGGCCCGACCAGGTTGCTCTCAGGGAAGAACGCCGCCACGATCATCGCGATGATGGCCACCTTCGCCCCGCAGGGGATGAACGTGGAGAGCATGATGGTCATGCGTCGGTCATTCTGGTTCTCGATGGTGCGCGAGGCCAGCACGGCGGGCACGCCGCAGCCCGTGCCTAGCAGCATCGGGATGAAGGACTTGCCGGACAGCCCGAACCTCCTGAAAATCCTGTCCATGATGAAGGCGACCCGCGCCATGTACCCGCAGTCCTCCAGAAACGCCAGGAACAGGAAGACAATCAGAATCTGGGGAAGGAAGCCGAAGACCGTGCCGACTCCGCCGATGATGCCGTCCAGAATCAGGCTTTTGATGAAGTCATTGGCCCCGATTTTGTCCAGCAGGGACTCGACCAGCCCCGGTATGCCCGGAATCCACAGGCCATACTTGGACGGGTCGGGTTCGGCGACCTGCCTGCTCTCCAGATAGGAGTCGTAGTCAACGATTTCGGTGTGGTCAATCTCCCCGCTCTCCTCATCCTCAAAATAGACTTCGACCTTGAGCAGCCTGGCCAGGGCAGGATAGTCGATTTTGAACTCCTCCTCCGACTCGTCTTCCTTTTCTTCCTCCGGCTCCGCCGTCCCCTTGTGGCTGGCGACCTCCTTGGCGGCGGCGAGCAGGGCAAGTTTCTCATCGACATCCTGCTTGAGCAACTTGACATAGAGTTCCGCCTGCTCCTTGTCCTGGGCCGCGGCTGCAAGCGCAGCGCCCTTGTCCAGCAGGTCCGTCGCCTCCTGGACATCCTTTTCCGCATCCTGCTTGAATGCGTCGATGTCTTCCACTGCACTGGTGTAGCGTTCCTTGAATTTCTCGATGCGAAGCGATGCGTCCGCAAATTCGCCGGAGACGGACTCCCAGGTCTCCGGCTCGAACTCCGCCTCGGTCTCCCTCTCCTCGTATTCGGGTTCCTCTGGCGTGTCCACGCCTGCCGCCCAGGCCTGGGCGCACTTCAACTGCCAGGCGGCCCTGGCCTCCGCATTGGCCTTCTCAATCTCGGCGTTCCTCTCCGCCAACGCAGCCTTGGCGTCGAATGCCTTCTCGGCGGCGGCATTGCGCTCCTTGACCTCCCTGGAGGTGAACAGGCCGCTGTCCGCTGTCCAGGCGACGAACCACCCGTCGCCGAACACGCCGTCATTCGCCCAGTCCGTCAGCCAGGTTCCGACGGTGGAGACGGAGACCCAGTACATGAACCAGATGACCACCGCGAAGATGGGCAGCGCCAGCACACGGTTCGTGACCACCTGGTCTATCTTGTCGGAGAGGGTCATGCTGCCGAGGGACGCCTTCTTCTGGACAGTCCTGGTGACGACTTTCTTGATGTAGGCATAGCGCTGGTTGGTGATGATGCTCTCGGAGTCGTCGTCGAGTTCCTTCTCGCAGTCCTTGATATGCTCCTCCAGATGCGCGACGAGGTCGGCGGGGAGTTTCAGGTCTTCCATGACCTTTTCGTCCCGCTCGAAGATTTTGACGGCGAACCAGCGCAGGTTCTGCTTTTCGACGTGCTTGTCTATCGACTCCTCGATATGGGCGATGGCGTGCTCCACGGAGCCGCTGAAGACATGCGGATGCTCGCCCAGTTTTCTGTTGTTGGCCAAGTCAATGGCCTTCTCCGCCAGTTCCTTGCTGCCGTCCCCGTTCAGTGCGCTGATGGGCACGACCGTGCAGCCCAGGGCCTCCCCCAGCTTCTCCAGGTTGATGTGGTCTCCGTTTTTGGCCACCAGGTCCATCATGTTGATGGCGACCACCGTCGGAATGTTGAGTTCCAGCAACTGGGTGGTCAGGTAGAGGTTGCGCTCGATGTTGGTGCCGTCTATGATGTTGATGATGGCGTCGGGCTTCTCATTGACCAGATAACGGCGGGTCACCACCTCCTCCAGCGTGTAGGGGGAGAGGGAGTAGATGCCAGGCAGGTCCTGGATGATGACGTCCTTGTGCCCCTTGAGTTGCCCGTCCTTCTTCTCGACGGTCACGCCCGGCCAGTTGCCAACGTACTGGTTGCTGCCTGTCAAGTCATTGAACAGCGTGGTCTTTCCGCAGTTCGGGTTCCCCGCCAATGCTATCTTGATGCTCATATCCGTTTCCTTCTCATTTGCGCCGTGAATCTATGCCTCGACCTCAATCGCCTCGGCCTCATCCTTGCGGATGCTCAACTCGTATCCCCTGACTGTCAGTTCCAGCGGGTCCCCCAGCGGAGCAACCTTGCGGATGGTGACCTCCGTGCCCTTGGTCAGCCCCATGTCCATGATGCGTCGCTTCAACGCACCCGTGCATTGCAGCCTGACCACCTTCACGGTCTGCCCAATTTGCGCTTCCTTTAGCGTCATCGCCTTTCTCCTTGAAAAAGTTGGTAATGGGTGAAACTACACGAAAATCCGGTTGGCCATGCTTAAACCAATGGCGATGCGGGAATCCTTCACCTTCAGGATCAGGTTGCCGCCCATCTCGTTCACGACCGTCACCTCCTCGTCAACCACAAATCCCAGCTCCGCCAAGTGCTGACGCACTTTCTCCTCCCCCGTGATTTTGCGGATGGTGACCGTCTCACCAGTTTTGGCCATTGTTATCGGCAACATCGACACCTCTCCAAAACTCTCGTTTTGTTAAAACTTACTGAAAACAAAATTATTTTGCCCTAAAAATCCAAAGGTCTCCTGCTCAAGGAGGCCACGGACGGCAGAAACAGGGCAAAGCCACTGCTCTGCCTTCTAAAGTTAATTTAGCCTATCTTTTTCCTATGTCAAACCAATAAGCCGAAAAAAATTAACCAAGACTAACTTTTTTCGGGGAATCCCTCCGTGCGACCAGCGTCATTCGGGAAGCCGGTGAGTGATTGCACCTTTCGGCAAATTGTCCTTTCAATATGTCAGAATGTCCTTGGAAAAGTTCCCATGCGACAGTATATTATGCAAATGCAACTGTTCAGAACCCTCACCTGTTTTGACGTGTGTAGCCCCTGATTTGCCACAAGCGCACGATGTGCCAGGCGTGGGTTCCCGACCTGCCCGCGAGGCCTTGGCCTCGCGGATTGAAGTAGCCTGTGGTTCTGAATAGTTGCATGCCAATCATCTAACCCGAAAGCCCTCATGGTTGACTACCATCCCGTTTTCACAGTTGACAATGCGTTCAAATTCGGTTGCGGGCGCTATCGGCAGGAAGAGCATCTGCTGGAGCGTTGCGCGGAGGAGGTTGTCAGGGTGGGGCATTCGCCGCTGCTGGTGTGTACGGACATATCCGCCGACCTCGCATTGGAGCAGATCCGCACCTCCTTGACGGGCGCGGGTCTCCCACTGCATGTGCTCAAGCACAACGGCTTCTGTGATTTGGAGGCCGCCAAAAACTACATCGGGCAGGGACTTGCGGACGGCTGCGACGTCATCCTCGGCTGCGGCGGCGGGGTCATTCTGGACTTTGCCAAATGCCTGGCGGACATATCCGGCCTTCCGCTCATCACCATGCCGACCTCCTCGGCCACCTGCTGCGCCTACACTCCGCTCTCCGTCTGCTACGACAGCGACGGCAAATCGGTCGGCAGTCCCAAATACGCATGGTCGATTTCGGCGGTCCTGGTGGACATGACCATCCTTTCGCGGCAGCCGCCCCGCCTTCTGGTGGCAGGCGCGTGTGACGCGATGGCAAAGAAGATCGAGATCGAGCAGCGGCTGGCAGGCCATGACGCATCCGCCTCCGACGCGGGGTTCGCCCTCTGCTATGAGCTGGCCAAATACATTTACGCCGAACTTGACCGAAAGATGGAATCCGCCTACCAGGATGTGCTGGCACACCGCATCAGCAAGGATTTGCAGGACGTGGTGTATTTTTCGATTGTCGGCGCCGGACTCATCTCCGGCCTGGCCAACGGCTCCCGCCAGACCGCCGTGGCACATAAGTTCTACCTCTATGTCCGCACCGCGTTCACCCGCGAGGCCGCGGATTTCCTGCACGGGGAACTCGTCGCCATCGGACTCATCGCGCAGTTGGCCTACAATGGCGAGCCTGATGCGGCGAAGGAGTTCCGTGAGAAACTCAAACGGCTGTCGTTGCCATCCTCCCTCAACGACCTGGGTTTCCCTGTGCCCGCAAACACCCTCGACGACTGCGCCGCATTCATAGGCCAGTCCTCCGCCATGCGGGGGGCAGCCGAGGACGCCCACCGCCGTCTCAGGAAGGCCCTGCAAATCATCATCCCCCACCCGAATTGACACATGGACAGAATTGAAGGAATCATCGTCCCCATGATCACGCCGTTCACGGCGGATTACAAATTAGACCTGACAGGCTTGGAACGGCTGGTCAACCACCTGATTGCGGGCGGTTGCGGCGGCCTCTTCCCGTTGGGCACCACGGGTGGCGGTCCATTTCTCTCGCTGGACAGGCAGATGGAAGTCAACCGTGCGGTTTGCCGTCTGTCAGCGGGGCGGCTTCCAGTGCTGACGGGCATCTCCAGCGCATCGCCCGAGGATTCCATCCGCCTGGGGTTGGCCGCGCGGGAGGCTGGCTCGACGGCGGTGGTGGCGGCCCCGCCCTGCTACCTTCAGTTGAACGACGCGGAACTGGTGGACTTCTACACCATGCTGACTCGTGAAATCGGTCTGCCCGTGTTCATCTACAACATGCCAGGCATGACCAAAATCAACCTGAAGCCCGACCTGCTACAGAAACTGGCCCGGATTCCAGGCATATCGGGGTACAAGGACAGTTCCCATGACATGAATGCCCTGCACCAAGTCCTTCTGGCGCTGAAGCGCAAGGCGGACTTTCCCATTTATGTCGGGCCGGAGAGCCTGATGGCGGAATGCGTGATGCTTGGCGGCGCAGGCGGGGTCAGCGCGGGGGCCAACCTGTATCCGGAAATCTACGTGAACTGCTATCGCGAAATGCGGAAAGGAAACCTGACGACAATGATGCACTGGCAGGAGAAAATCGACGTCATCCAGCGGATTTACCGCGTCCACCAAAGTTTCAACCGCGTCGCAATGGGACTGAAGACCGGTCTGAAACTCAAGGGCATCTGCGGCAACGCCATGCTTCCCCCCCTGCTCCAAAGCACACCTGAAGACGAACAGAAGGTCGCCGAAATCATGCACTTGGTGGAGACGGACTGACGCAGGCCAGGTTCTGCGGTCCCTTCTTTTCCGCTTACTTTAATCCGCGAGGCCTGAAGGCCTCGCGGGCAGGTTGGGGTCTCGCGCCTGGCTCGCCGTACACTTGCGGCAAATCTGAGGCTACGCACGTCAAGGCAGGTGAGAGGGCTGAATAGTCACTCGAAAATCGCCCGTTGCACGGTTGCGGTGGACTGTCAAGGGGCCGCCTTGTCCGGTTGCCCCTTTTCCGAAAGCAGGTCCATTTCAAAATCGTCGAAGAAAATGGTGCAGCGCCTGCCTGTTCCGCCCATGGTGACCAGCGCCTCGTCACATTCCAGCCATTTCCCTTCCTTGGGGATGGTAAACTTGAGTTCCAGCATCTGCCAGCCGGATGAGGCCGGCAAACGTGAAGTGACTGGCTGGATGCCGAGCAGCCGTCCCCCCTTGCGTCCCTGGACACTCAGGCTGACATGGCTGCCTTCGGCTGCCCTCTCCTGCCTGGCCATGACTCTCCAGGCGTAGGTGCATCCTGCCGTGATGCGGAAAGGCCTGAGGAAACAGCCGCCACCCGTTTCGCGGATGTCCATTTTCAGGCAGGCGGAGTCGCCTGTCCCCCCTGTCATCGAATGGGAGAATTGGGTGTCGCATTTGTCGTTTTGCCAACTGCTCCAGACCTTTTCCATGGAGTCGCGCACAGGGAATTCCGGAATCGGCGGAGTCGCCACCATGCGGAAGGAACGCGCTGGCACGCGAATGGCGAACTGCCCGCCCTCGACTTTGAGCGGCTGCCCGCAGTACTCCTCCCTGGCAGCCAAGTCGCCGCCGCCAAGTCGGCTGACGTCAATCACCGCGTCGTGGGCATGGACGTCCTTGTTGGCGAGAATCAGCAGATGGCGGCCATTCGGGCATGCATAGTAGGTCACGCGCACGTCAGGGGAACTGGAGGTCACCTCGTTCTGCTCGTGGTAGAGACGGCACACGGTGGACGGCGAATCCACCCCGTAGCGCTTCAGCACGTCCCATGCCCTGTGCAGCGGCTTGGCTGCCGCATAGTACTGCGCCGTCTCAATGTCGTGGCTCATCAGCATGCAGAGCATCGCCTCGGTGTATTTGTACGATTCGGGCTTGTACATGACGCTGCCGACCTGCCCCAGCGCCGGCAAGTGGATGACCCCGACGCCCAGCACATCACGGTTGAATTCACTGCGGTAGATGATGTCGGGCACCTCGTCTGTGTAACCGAAGGGATTGCGCCGCACCATCGCCCCGTACTGTTCGCCTGGAAAATAGTAGTCGGACAATCCGCTCATGTGGGGGATGAAGTCACGCTGGGCATGGATCATCACGGTCTTCCCATGGCGGTGCGCAAAGGCGACGGTGCGGCGGATGAGGTCGCGCTTCGTCAGTACGCAGAAAGTCCTGATGTCCCGTCCGAACCTGTCCTTGAAGCCGCAGCCGTGAAGGGGGTTTCCGCAAAGCCCGTCCCCGCAGATGTCATAATAGACCTGCCAGATGCGGTCACCCAGCGGATGGCGGTAAAGTTTGTCCTGGGCCGCCAGATAGAGGTCGTTGATGACCCCGCTGCAGCATGCGGACAATGAGAAATAATGCTCCTTGACGTATTTGCCGGGGCCAATCGGGCGCTCGTATGGCATGTTGTAGCTGTACGCGCCTGGAATCTCCCAGTATTTGCGGAGATAACGGGCCCATGGTTCCCGGGTGGTCAGGATGTTTGCGCCGCCATACACGGAGGCGGTGTTGGGCAACCGCCCCTTTTGGCGGTACTCGAAGTCGTACTCGTGAGGCTCGTGGGTGAAGACCCCCGTGAAGCCGCCATTCCCGCCGCCGTTTATCATTGACTTCTGTCCACCCCTTGAGTCACCATACTGGATGAGGCGGTTCAGGACGGGCAGCGGACGGGTCGGCGTGGCGATGAACAGCACCGAATAGGGCGTGTCCTCCGGCAGAGTCGTCTGCCGCTCAATCAGCGAGACCCGGCAGGCGCCCGTCGCCTTGTCCGCAAAGAAGACCGGCTGTCCGGGGGTGTACACCCAGTTCGCGTCATGCTCCATGGTGAAGGCGAAGCCGCCCTTCTTCTCGGTGACGAACCAGAGCATCTTCGGCGAGGACGCCTGCGGCGGGTAGGGAAAAGCCTTCTGCATCTCTCTGCTCTCGTCCACCCGAGGAGTCATCAGGAACTGGTGGTTTTCAGGAGAGAGACGCCAGGTCAGTTCCATGCGGGAGACCGACGGCTGCCCCGTCATGCGCCAGTCGAATTTGATGAGACCGTCAAATTCGACAGTGGTTGCATAGTGGATGCGCGCGACTCCATGCGTCCCTTCGCCGCTGAAGGTGACGGTGCGGTTTGTCCGCGTGGTCGGCCCCGCAGCCCAGGTCGGCTCCTGTCCATCGATGCGCAGGACGGGACGCTCAGCCAGCAGGGGCTTGCCGAAGGCCTGGATGTCCATGGGCAAGGGGCCTTCCCCGAACTGGTAGCGTCGGTTCCAGAGGGTGACAGTCCGCCCGCTGACGGCGAAGTCGCGCCAGATGGCGGGCACCTCGTCCTCGTCGCCCAGGCCATTCATGACCCAGGAGAAGTCAGGGCGTTCGATGTCGGTGGTTTCCCTGTTTTCGCCAATGACGGTCTCCAGGATGTATTTTCCCACCTGGTCAATGCCAGAGAGGATGCGGGTGTTATCCCCTTCGCGCATTTTCCACTGCCCGCCCCTTTTTGTGCCGTCAGGTGCGGTGAGGGTGTAGTCCACCGCCAGGGTACCGTTCCGCAGGGCTTGCCGTTCCTTCTCCGGAAGCGCGGAGAAATCGAATTCGGCCTCCAGCCGGTCAATTCTGTCCTGGCGTCCAATGTTGACCCCGTTCAAGGTGACGGAATAGGCCTGGAGGCGGCGTTGTGCGCCAGGATTCTTGAGCAGCCCCACATACTGGTTGCGGATTTCCAGGGCGGAAAGCGGACGGGTGTAGATGGCCACGTCATCGACGGCCACGCCCCATTCATGCTTGTCCTCGTAGAAGGGGCTTTTGACCCCGATGAAGGAGTCGGGAGTCAAGTCTGGCTGAAGCCCTGCGGTCTTGGCTGCCTTTTGCGGAAGCGCCCTTTCGCTCACCTTCTCCCCGTTGAGGTAGAAATGCAGCCGCTGCTCGTCCCAGGTGGCGGCCAACTGATGCCATTCGCCTTTCCTCAATCCCTTGCGTGGAATGGCGCAGCGCGCCATGGAGTCAAGCGGCTCCTCGGAACTGCGCCAGTCAAAATAGACATTGGCGGCAAACTCATAGAGCTGGAACTCAACCCAACGGTCGCCGTTCTTCGCCATGATGTGCGCCAGGGTGACATTTCCGCGTTTCCGGCCGTTTGTCTGCTCGTCCCCAGGGGCATAGTCCAGGCCAGCCGTCCAGAGGATCAGCGTGCCCCTGGTCGGGTCCACATTGCCAGAGGCCGGATAGCGGAGACGTTCGCCAGGCTCCGCCCGATAGGCGCACTTGCCATCGAAGCCGATGACTCCGCGCAGTCCCAAGTCAAGGTCACGCAGGGTCGTGGAATACCTGTCCCCCCTGGCAAAACTGGCGTTCACGTCATGGTTGTCAAAGGTCACCAGAAACGACAAGTCCTTGTCGGCGCATTTGGCCTTCAGGTCTCTTTCCTGGTAGGCTACCTGGGCAAACGCCAGGCTGGCCGCCAGCAGACAAAACATGACCATCTTTTTCATTTCCTCAATCCTTGTTCTCTGTGTTTTCATCCAAGCCTGCTGCGAATTCGACCGTGTCAGTCTTCGGGGTTACTGCCCCCGCCGGTGCTGGCATGGTAGTCATAGGCGCTGATCTTCTGGATGATGAACGACTGCCTGTGAATCCCCACATGACCATCAATGTACGCAGCGGTGCTCCTGCCCGCATGGCATGGCAAATCCTTGGGTGCATACGCATGCGAGGCGGACGGGTTGTAGAATGGCCAGTTGACCGTGGCGAACCATGGATAGCCGTAGGTGACCTCTGTCCAATAAAGGACTCTGGACGGATTCTTGATGGAGTCAGGCTTGAACAGCCAAGAGTCGTCGCCGTCAAAGTTGTTGGTTCCGTAGGCCAGAAAACGGCTCCAGGGCGCATATTTGCCATATCCACTCAAATGCGCGTTCGTGCCGTAGGCCATTTTGATGGCATAACCGCCTGTCTTGGGACGTCCGGGGCAGCGGAAAAAGGCGGGCGGATAATACTCGGCCGCATGGGACGTTGTGCCAAACGGAGTCATGGAGAAGCCCCCCAGGTATCCGGCGTCATGGATCCACAGGAGCAGATTGTACGAATGGTCATTCCTGCCGCTTCCATAGAAGCAGTTGCCCCAGCCGTCGTGCTCGTCGGCATAGAGCGTGGTGGCCAGGGAGAACTGCTTGAGGTTGGCCGTGCAGGCGACGCCCTGCCCCTTCTGCCGCGCCTTCGCCAATGCAGGCAGAAGCATCGAGGCCAGTATGGCGATGATGGCTATGACGACAAGCAGTTCAATAAGCGTGAAGGCTGGGGAACGTTTCATGGAGACACCTTTCTTCGTTTTTTTCTCTGTTCCTTATCTGGCGACAAGTCTTGGTTCTATGAGGATGTCATTCCGCAGGGCAGGCGGCAGAAGCGTCTGGCTGACGACTGCGCTGGCCATTGCATCGGCATTCAGGTCAATGGATGAAAACGGACGAAAGCAGTTCTCCCTGCTGCTGGGAGTATTGCCAATGCCGCAAAGACAAAGGCCGCCAGGCACCTCCTTTCGGTTTTCAAGGACTTCCTTGAGGAACATGGTGGTTATCTGGTCGGTGGCGCCGCAGAAGCCGTCTGGGACGCGGCGGCGGTCCAGGCAGATTTGACGCAGAAGCATCCAATGCCTTCGGGGAGTATCCGCCGTGCAGCAGACGATGGTGGTTTCGGGGTCAACTCCCGACTCCTCCATGGCCTGGCGAAAGCCGTCTATGATGAGCTTTTCCCTGTGATGGCTCCAGTGCATTGGATTGAAGCGGACAACCTGGGGCACATAGCCGCTGAACAGCATGGGGCGTCTGCATCCGCATTCCATCAGATGCCTTCCGGCCAAGTAGCCTGCCTTGCGGTAGTCGCACCAGACCCCCTTGACACGGCAATCCAGCCCCGAGTCGAAGAAATCAATGAAGATGGGATGCATGGCATTGACACGCTCACGGCAGGGAAGCACCCCGTTCAGATACCCGTCCACCACCATGACACAAGGGCATGCTTTGAGCAGTTTACGGATGCACTCCTCCAAACCGGCCCGCCTTCTGTTCCTGTCATGCAGGAATGGGGAGAGGCTGATGCCATGCACGGAGAAGCCGGCGTTTCGAAAATGCTCCTTCAGCAAACGGCTCCGGTCCGCGTACATGTGCCCCGACTCGCGCATGATCAGCCCCGCCAGTCCCTTGTCAGACGCCATGGCATTGGCCTTGACCATGGTTCCAACCTTGCGCCTGCGGTCTATCCAGCCCTCGCTGTCCAGAACGGCCAGCGCCGAGCGGACGGTGTTTCGCCCCAGCTGAAACCTTGCCGCAAGTTCACGCTCTCCAGGCAACGGGCCAGACGAGAAAAAACCAGCCTCGATTTTCTCCCATAAAAACTCAATCAGTTTTTCTTTTTTCGTGATTTTCATTTCAGGCTGTCCGCACCTGTTCGGAACTTCAGTCCGCATCGGTTCGCCAGGACGCATTGGCAAGCCAAGGGCCTCCCGTCAGGCGACGGATGCGCTGGACAGATATAAATATATAAATGAAAACT
>JAFRLP010000267.1 GCA_017431185.1 Victivallales bacterium
CGATCTCATGTCGCCCTGGCCGGATGCCTGGCGTTCTGCCTGACCCGCTCCGTATGGGGGGCCTCGTGGTACTATGTGCTCAGCCAGATACTGCGTCCCTGTGACCGTGCGGGATTCTTTGGCTTCCTGCGTTTCTGCTATTTTACGGCGACGGGACTGACCTTCTTCCTGATTGGCCTGGCGATGGGGAAGGAGCCGCCACGCTGGTTCCTGCAGGCCGTGCTGGCGGGAGTCGGCTGCCTGGTGCTGCTGCGCAACTACTTCATCTCCCGCATCAATCTGCCCGACGAAGGGCACGGGGCGTATGATTTGCGCAAGGCCTTCGGCATTTCGGTGCGCAATGCCCCGCTGGTGGGTTTTGCCATCTATGTGTGTTTCCTGTGCATCTCCTTCAACGCGGTGATTCCATTGGCCCTGCTTTACCTGAAGAAGGGGCTGGCGTTCAACAGCAATCTGGTGCAGATTCTCTCGACGGTGGGCATCGCGGGAAGCGTGTCCGGGTATCTTCTGTACAGTGTGCTGGTGCGTCGGATCGGCATTCGCCTGGTGGAACTGCTCATACACGCCCTTTACATCCTGATTCCGCTGGGGCTGTTCGGGTGCTTTGCCGAACTGCCTGGCCTGCCGTATGCGGTGGGGGTGCTGCTCTTTCTGGCCTATCTGGCGCTGGCGCTGTTTGGCTGCACACTTTCACAGGAGATCTTGGCCCTGGGGCGGCCAGGCAACGCCACCATGGCCACCGCCCTGGTATCGACCTACCAGAATTTCGGGATTTTCGCCAGCCGCACCGCGTCGTCGCTGCTGCTGGGGCACGGCATCCTCTCCGCGACCTGGCAGTGCGGGTCATACACCGCCACCCAGTTCCAGACCATTTTTCTCATCTGCGCGACCTTTGCCGTGTTCAGCCTGGTCATCCTGCTGGCCATTCCCTCCATCATTCCCAAGCACGATGATTTTTACAACCCGTAAACTTGCATTTTCGTGAATGCGGGCTACATTATATGAAACGGCAAGTTTTTCTTTTGCTCTGTCAAGCAGAGCGGTAGTGTTACCGATGTTCCACCTTCAACCTGGCCAAAGGGGGTGAAAAAATGACAAACGTGAAGTGCCATAAAGGCGAACCCATTGAACGTGCCCTCCGCCGCCTCAAGAAGAAGATGGACAAAGAGGGGACCATGAAGGAACTGCGCAATCGCAGGCATTACGAGAAGCCCAGTGAGGTGAAGCGCCGCGAGTCCCGCCATCACTGAACCTTCGCTTATGGTTTGCAGTCCGGTTTGACCCAATTCGTCAGACCGGATTTTTTTTGCTGGCATCTATTCAGCCCCAGGCCACTTCAATCCGGCCTCGCGGGCAGGTTGGCGACTCACACCTGGCACGGCAAGTCCAGTCGGCAAATCTGGGGCTGGACATGGCAAGACAGGTGGGGGTACTGAACAGTTACTCCTAAACCTTCAAAGCACTCTTCAAAAAGATGAATACAAATTGGCAGGAACTGAGGCCGCGCTTGCAGGAAGCCCTTGACCACGCGGTGGCCGATGGGAGTGAGACCGCCATGCAATTGGCCATCTACCATGGCGGTGAACTGGTGGTGAACATTTGCGCGGGGCAGGGGATTACCACGAAGTCGCTGTTTCCGCTGTTCTCCACCGGCAAGGGGATTGCCTCCACGCTGGCCCATGTCGCCGTGGAGCGGGGATACCTGGACTACGATGTGCGCCTTGCCGACCTCTGGCCTGAGTTTGCCGTCAATGGCAAGCAGGACATTCGCCTCTGGATGGTGCTCTCCCACCGAACTGGGCTGCACATTCTTCCGAAAACGGATTCGCCAGACGCCTTGGCTGACTGGACGGGGATGTGCGCCAAAATGGCCGCAGCCACCCCAGCCTGGCAGCCTGGCGGCAAATGCGGCTACCAGGGAGTCACCTTCGCCTGGCTGCTGGGCGAGACGCTCCGCCGCGCCACCGGGCGCACGATGAACCAGCTTCTCCACGATGAAATCCTGCATCCGCTGCATCGGGAGCGCGATTTTTACTGGGGAGTGCCGAAGGAGGAGGACTCCCGTTATGTCCATGTTGACACGCGCCTGATGCCGCAAGGCCAAAGCTGGTGCGCCGATTTCATCGAGAACCCCGCATTGCGGAATGCTCCTGCCTGCATCCCCTCCGCCAACGCGGTGGGCACCGCCGAATTTCTGGCCAGGCACTATGCGGCACTCATCTCCGAGGTCGATGGCCGCCGTCTTCTGCCGCCGAACGTGCTGCACAATGCCATCAGATTGTGCCGTGACCCCAAAGACCCGCTTGACCCGAATTCCTGGGCGAAGTTTGCTCTCGGCTATGCGCTGTGCGGCCCTTCCGATAACATCGGATGCCGATTCGGGCATGGCGGAGCCCTTGGCGCCGAGGGATTTGCCGACCTGGTGGACGGCGTGGCTGTCGGCTTCACCAAGAACTGCGACAACCCGAAACACCCCGACCATGCCATTCGGAATCTCCTCTCCGATATTCTGGGAATCCCTCCCCGGGTCTGGTAGTGTCACCCTTTTTCGACGTGGTGCAAAACAGGATGACGCCCTGGTGACATCCGGAGTTGCCGAAGGCCACCGCCAGCCTCTCCCTTTTCGGTCAGGCGAAAAAGATGTTAGAATTTAACAAAAAAAGCTGGAAAATTTCCGAGGATGCTTGCAATCTGATTTTGCGGAAATATAGTATTGGCTGGCTTCTATTCAGTATTCACCTTGTCCTGACATCCAGGAAAGCGGATTTGTCGGCAGGACATGCCGGTCGTGAGTATCCTGCCTGTCCGCGAAGCCTTCAGGCCTCGCAGGCTGAAGGAGTCTGGGTGCTGAATAGGTACATCGACTGTTTTTCAAGTCAAAGTCCAATATCCAACCACCAGCCAGGAGTTGTCCAATGTCGAAATTTTGTTCGCTGAATTCACGGGGGGGGGGGGGGGAAGTGTAG
>JAFRLP010000268.1 GCA_017431185.1 Victivallales bacterium
GAAACTTTTTTTTCGACGGCGTCCCCGCCGTCGCGGAAGAAACTTTTTTTTTCGACGGCGTTCCCGCCGTCACGGAAGAAACTTTTTTTCGACGGCGGGGATGCCGTCGCTACGGGAAAACACCGTCCTGCACCTCGGAAACGTATTGTCGGAGGGCGGAGGCAATCACATCCGACAGGTTTGCGAAGCGTTTGGCGTGCTTGGGGACAAAGGAGCCCAGGCCGAGGATGTCTGTGACGACCTGGATTTGGCCGTCAGTATGGGGGCCGGCCCCAATGCCGATGGTGGGAATGGTGAGGCGGGCGGTAATCTCCTTGGCCAGGGGAGCGGGAATCCCCTCCAGCACCACGGAGAAGGCGCCCGCCTCCTGAACGGCGAGGGCGTCCTGCAGCACCGCCTGCGCCTCCTCGTCACTGCGTCCATGAATGCGGTATCCGCCGTCTTTGAGCACGGATTGCGGGAGCAGACCGACATGCCCCATCACAGGGATGCCTGACGCAGTGAGCCGCTGAATGACGGGATAGGCGGATTTGCCGCCTTCGAGTTTCACGCCATCGGCGCCGCACTCCTTGAGATAACGCCCCGCATTGCGCACCGCGTCATCCAGTCCCGCCTGATAACTCATGAATGGCATGTCGCCGATGACCATGGCGCGCCGGACGCCGCGGCAGACGGCGGACGTGAGCATCAGGGACTCCTCCAGCGTGACGGGGATGGTGTTGCGATACCCCAGAACCGTATTGCCAGCCGAGTCCCCCACCAGGATTAGCTGGAGACCTGCCTCATCGGCCAGCCGGGCCGTGATGGCGTCGTAGGAGGTCACAGTCACGATTTTCTCTCCGCCCTGCTTCATTTTCAGCAAGTCGCGGACGGTCAATTTCTTGATTTCATCCATTTTTGCGTCAAACCTCATTTCTTTTCCGAAGGGTATTCCTGCGGAAAGTATTTGTACAGGGCGCGCAAAGCGTCCATTTCGCCTTTTTGGGCGGCCTTGGCAAGGAGGGGCTTGGCGGCGGCCAAGTCCTGCGGGGTGCCATTGCCTTCCGCCAAACAGACTCCGAGCCGCCAGGCCGCCTCCAATTCCCCTGCGGACTCCGCCATGCGGTAATAGCGCACGGCGGCGGCGGGGTCGGCCTGAACTCCCCTGCCCTCTTCGTAAAGAATGCCCACCTGGGTCTGCGCGGGGGCGAACCCCTGGTCGGCGGCGCGTTTCATCAGGCGGAACCCCTCCGCAGGATTCTTGGGCACGCCCATTCCCTCCATGCAGACCATGGCGAGGCTGACCTCACCGAGGACATCGCCTTGTTCGGCAGCCATGCGGTAATACTCCACCGCCGCATTGACGTCCTGCGGCACACCGGCTCCGTCCCGATAGCAGTTGCCGATGGCGACCTGCGCGGGGGCGTAGCCGGACTTGGCGGAGGCCAGCAGCCAGCGCGTGGCGACATCGGAATTGCGGGTGACTCCAATGCCCCTGCGGTAGCACCAGCCCAGTTTGCACTGCGCTTCAGGGTCGCCGTCCTGAGCCGCGATGGTCAGCCAGTTGATCATCTCGGGAAAATCCGTCTCGATGCCGATGCCGCGTTCATAGCAGTCAGCCAGCCGAACCTGAGCCCTTGTATCTCCTTTGCCGGCGGCGCGCTTCAGATAGTCCACCGCCTCGGCGGGAGTCGCGTCCCCCCCCATTCCGTTCAGGATGAAGGTGGCGAGCTTACGCATGCACACGGCGTCCCCGCTGTCCGCTCGCATCCGGAGATAAACCATGGCGGTGCGGAAATCGCCCGTGTTTTCGGCAATGGCCGCCACCTTGGCCTGGGCCTCGGGCACGCCGACGTCCGCTGCCTTTCGGTACCATTCCAGGGCATTTTCCAGACTTTTGCGCACGCCAAAGCCGCCGTCATAGCAAAGGCCTATGTTAAACATGGCCGGCCCGTTCCCCTTTTCGGCCGCCTTCTGGAAGAGTTCCATCGCCTTCTTGTAGTTCTGCTTCTGGCCAGCCCGCCCCTCAAAGTAGATTTTTCCCAACGCCAACTGCGCGTTGGGGTTGCCCTGCTTGGCCAATTTCTCAAGATGCTCGACCGAGACCGTGTCCTCCTTCTTTTCAGGGGAGCGGATTTTCTGCCTGGGCATGCCAGGCTGGTTGTTCTCATCAAAGGTCGGGTCCTTGATGGTGCTGGGGTCCCTCTTCTTGACGAAAGGCCAGTACCAGGCAGCCTCGCCGGTGAAACCCAGCACCACTAACGCCAGTACGGATATTCTGATGCTCCAGGAATGCATGGTCGTTGTCCCAA
>JAFRLP010000269.1 GCA_017431185.1 Victivallales bacterium
GGCGGCAGTAAACGACGGCTTTCTTGCTGTTTTTCGACATGCTTTTTAGGGGGAGATGGTTGGAGGGCTTTGGGGGGAGATGAAAAATGGCGAATAACTATAATATAATATCTATTCGTGAAAATTCAAGCGAGGTAACCGCAGTGACCATGATGATGTTCATCGTTCATTGCTCTTTCCCCTCCTTCTCGGCGAGGTGGATTCGGCAGATGTCGAAAAGCATCCCGATATGCTCGTCGTTCAGTGAATAGATGACATTTTTCCCCTCGCGCCTGTGCTGGACAAGACGCAGTTGCCTGAGATGCCTCATGTGGTGGCAGACGGCAGGCAAACTCATTCCTGCAATTTCAGCCAGCTCACGCACGCACAGTTCCGAAATCATCAGCGCATTGATGATCTTCAGCCTGGTTTGGTCGGAGAAACTCTGAAAGAACTCCGCCATCAGTGCCAGCTGGTAGTCCTTCTCAAGCCGTGCCGTTGTCCCATTGACCTTTTCCTCATGTCCGTTTTTCATTTGTCCGTTCCTTTGGTTGAAATATTAAACAATTAAACAGTTGCTTAATATATATCATGTCTTTCAGTTGTCAAGCCGCATGGTGACGGGCAGAGGAGAGGCTGATACTGGACGGACAAAGGAATCGGCATTTGGTGATTGAGCCAGAGAGCATGGCACGGATATTTTAAAATGCAACTATTTTAATAGAGTTTATTTGACAAGCAAAATTGACGCTGTATATTAATGTCGTTTACATTTTAATACAACTAATTAAGTAGCCTCAATTTGGCAAAGCCGTCAAGTGTGCATCTGGTCAATGCAGCTGGCCGGCACATGATTGCCGGACCGTTTTCCTTGCGCTGCCGCGTCTGGAAAACAGGTCCGCAAAACGGAAGGTTCAATGAAGGGCGGCGCATGGAAGGCAAGGAGTGAATCTTCGAGTAACAGGGCATTCAGCCGGTTTAGTGTTGGACTGGACAATTTACTAGGCAGGAAAACGCATCAATAGACACAAAGGAAAGAAAAATGGAAACGGTGAATCTCGAAGGCAACCTTCTCGAAGGGTATAGCATCCCGACTGAGAACACGGTGATTCTGCTTGTCAAGGCGCCGCATGGCTTCCTCGGATGCGGCTATTTTTCCCTGGAAACCGCTGAAAAAGTCGGTGATGCGGCGGTCATCGTCTCAGGCGTCAGGTGTGTCGAGGAGATGCTGGTTGCCAAGGTGAAGGCAGTGTCATCAATGGCCGCCGCACGCGGCGTCACGACGGAAATGAACGGCAGGGAGGCGCTGCTGAAACTGATATGAAAAATCGGTCACACAGAATTTGAAATAGAAAGGAAGAGATTGCATGACAGGCTTAGCGAAAACAGCATTTGACTCAGTGGGGAAAACGCCACTGCTGCGGCTGCCCGCAATCAGCGGGGAATTGGACGGCGCCGAGCTGTATGCGAAGGCGGAATACTTCAATCCGACTGGCTCGGTGAAGGACCGTGCGGCGAAGGCGATGATTCTGGACGGGATTGAGCGCGGGCTGCTGACCCACGACAAGACCATCATCGACGCGACGAGCGGGAATACGGGAATTGCGTACGCGGCGCTGGGCGCGGCGCTGGGATACAAGGTCACTCTATGCCTCCCCGCGAACGCGACGGCGGAACGCAAGAAACTAATGAGGCTCTACGGCGCGGAAATCATCGAGACAGATCCGCTGGAGAGTTCGGACGGCGCGTACAACGAGTGCAGAAGGCTGGTTGCCGAGCATCCCGACAAGTATTTCTATCCTGACCAATACAACAACGACGCGAACTGGAAGGCGCATTTCAACGGCACGGCGGTAGAAATCTGGGAGCAGACGAGCCACAGCGTGACGCATTTCGTGGCGGGAACAGGCACATCGGGGACGTTCATGGGAACCAGCCGAGGGCTGAAGCACTTGAATCCGCAGGTGAAATCCGTTCTGATGCAGCCTGATTCGCCGTTCCACGGTCTGGAGGGAATGAAGCACATGGCCTCGACCATCCATCCTGGCTTCTTCGACGAGTCGATTGCGGACTTCAAGCTGGAGGTTTCGACGGAGGAGGCGATGGCGATGACACGCCGCCTTGTCCGCGAGGAGGCGATTCTTGTCGGAATCAGTTCGGGCGCGAATGTGGCGGCGGCATTGAAGCTGGCCAAGACCCTGCCGAAAGGCTCGGTTGTGGTCACGGTTCTCTGCGACAACGGGAACCGCTATCTTTCATCTGATTTCTGGGAGGACGCGTGATGCTGAAACTGACGAGACAAATTGAGGAGGCCATCCGCAAGGCGGGGGCTGACGCCTATCCCAATGAATGCTGCGGCATCCTGCTCGGGAAAGATGAGGGCGACGAACACGTCGTGACGTCATTGCGACCAATTGAGAACGCGCGGGAAAGCGACGAGCGGTATCACCGTTTCCTCATCACGGCGGAGGAGATGATGCAGGCGGAGCTGGAGGCGCGAAGACTCGGGCTTGACATTGTCGGGTTCTACCATTCGCATCCAGACCATCCAGCCAGACCATCGGACTATGACCGAGAGCATGCGCTGCCGTTCTACTCGTACATCATCCTGCGCGTGGCGGAGGGCAGACCCGAGCAGATGACCAGCTGGCGTCTGCAAC
>JAFRLP010000031.1 GCA_017431185.1 Victivallales bacterium
CCCTCGCTCCGCAGGCGCTGGTCTTGATTCGGGATGGAAGCAGGTCGTCCCGAAACACGGAAACCTGAATGGGAGCAAAGAGTTGCCGTTTGGCAGGACGATAATCGAACCGCGCAAGCAATCCCGACGCCTCTGGAAGAATACTGCAGGAGACCAGGGCGTTCTCCAGTACCCTTTCCTCCAGCATATTCTCCAATGTCCTCTGCTGGATTTCGACCTGCGCCGCGCAGACGGACAGCAGAAGCGCCGGCAATGTCAAAAGTATTTTCATATTCTTCCCTCCTCAATCAAAATAGCAACGCAGGGGCAGCGACTTTCCCTCCGCCTGGAAATCGGAGGCACGCAAGCCCATCACATTGCGGAACGGCTCATAATACTCGAATCGGCAGTCCATCTGATAAAACAATTCCGTGACCAGACGGTTCATTTCGGTCAGATTCGGCGCGGCAATCCGCAGACCGCCATTGTCGTCCTGAATGATGTTCCCCTGCCCTTCCGCCAATTCCAGGCGCACCATCCCATGCGCAACCGTTTTCGGGTCGGTGGTCAGAACGCACAGGCCGTCGCCCTTGACCAGCCCCTTCTTTCGGCAATAGGTGAAATAGTCATTGAAACGCCTGGCAACCTCCCGCAATCCCGCATTTCCGCTGGCAAAGCCGACGCGGAAATCAACCTCGCCAGCCTGATTGACAAAGGGGAAACCAAGGATGGCCTCAGCCGAAAGCCGAAAATCCTCGGAACGGCAAACGATCTCCAGAACATCGCCCTGTCCAAACCGCAGCGGACGCCTCGCGTCCGCCACCTGACCGTTCACAAGGATTTCCGCGCTGGCAAAATGACGCAGGGATGGAACCCGCAGTTGCCCATCAAAGGCCTTAATCCGCAGAAATGCCACGGAATACCTCCGCTCGGCCAGCGTCTTCTCCGCTTTCACCAGCACTGTCATTTCCTGCGGGACGCCAGTTATCCCGCAGACGCTCTCCCACAGGACTGGAGTGCGGGACGGCAGTTCCGCAACAAAGGAGGTCAGGCCGTACTTCACATGATTCTCCGTCTCAGCCTTGGAACGTTTCTTCAGCACGAACAACTGAATCTGCTGACCGTCATCCGCCAGTTCCCGATTGTCGATAGCGACTGTTCCACGGCTCGTCTTGGGCGAGGAATTGGCGAGATACAGGAAGGTATGCTCCGCCTTGCCGTAGCGGGCACGATACGGCGCATAGAGTTCAGGGGAGGTCTGCACGGGAATCGTCGCCTGCCAGCCAGCCCGCATCAGTTCCAGCGCCTCGGGCAGGATGTAGTACATCTCGGGGGCGCCGCACATGGTCACATAGCTGTTGGTCAGTCCGTACTTGAACTGGTTGAGCAACGCATAGTCCGACAGACGGCTGATCATCGGCAGGAACGTCTCGGGAGTCAGTGTACGCCAGGTCGGCACGGTGTCCTTGAAGAGATGACCGTGACCGTGAACGCATCCTGGACGGGGGCCAATCCACCAGCGTCCCAACGGCATGAACACAGGAACCTCGGGATGGACATAATTGCGCTCGAACATGATGTAGTCGCCTTTCAGCGTTCCATTGGTGAAGGCACTCAAAGGCTTTTGGGGATTGAGGGCGTGAATGAAATCCACCATGGAATTGACGGCGACACTGCTGTCCACGAACACGCCCTCCTCATCCCAGGCGCGCCCTGGAATGGGCTTCTCCACGGACGGTCCGCGGAATGACGTTCCGCCCGACCCGCAGTCCAGCGCAAAGCCAGGCAACTCCAGTTCCTTTGCCAGATAGGTCATGTCGTCATAGATGACTTCGCCGAAACTGGTATGATAACTGGACATGCAGTATTCGCGGTCATGCCCCGTCGTCCAACTGTTTTTGGCGATTGGTTTGCCGTTTTTTCGGACGATGGAGTCGGCGTAGCGTGCCTCGGCCAGTTGGTATTCACACCAGGCTCCAGCGCAGGAGTTGTAGAACATCCAGCCGTATTTACCGCCCAATTCACGGAATCTGTTTTTCCGCAGTTCAATCTGTTCCGCCACGGTCGTCTTGGGGAAATGCGAACGGATTCCCCCGTATTTGGGAGTCGGCCAGGAGGCAAAGGTGTTGAACGTCTGGTAATCCCACAGTTCAGGACGCATCCGAATGTCCCCTGAACGCTTGTAGGGGCAGTATGTCCATTCAATCGTGTAATGGTGGCGACGGCTGTGCTCAGGGTCAGGAGTTCCCCACCAGTTCTGGTAATGGGAGTGCATGCCCCAGGCGTAAGGGTTCTCCTGACCGCCAACCACCGCCCAGCGTTCAGGGAAGGAATCGTAGATCTGCTGAACCGAACTTTCCGCCAGTCCGAAGGCTGTGGAGACAGAGCCAAACACAAAATCGAACTGCACGGCCTGCCCAGGATTGACGGCAAAGCGCTGGCAAAAGCGCAGGACACGTCGGCTCGGGTCATAGGAGCAGCCATGCCAACTGACCAAATCAAAGGGAAGGAAACCGACAAAAACACCTTGCCTCTCCCCGCCGACGGCGGTCAGCGTGAACGGTTCCCGACAGTAGGCGCGTTGCCGTGCGCCATCCTCCGTGGTCACGTTCATCTTCCGTTCCCTGAATTGGTCAGAAGGAAGGACTTTCCCGTAACTGTTCCAGAATTGAGTAGCCTGGAAGTCTGGCGTCAATTCCGCCCCGACCTCAATCAACTGGACGTTTTTGGCGGTATTCAGGTACTCCGCCTCCGCCAGAATGACGCGATTGCACACGGAAAAGCGATTACGCCACCGCCATTCTTCCGCGTTGTAGTCCATCTTCAGTGAATCGGCGGCGAACGCCAATTGCGGTTTCGGCAGTTTCACCGAGTTTTTGTGGTACTCGGGCGCCGTGGCGAAATCCAGCGTGAACCGAAGCATCGCCTGGCTCCACTCCGCATTCGGATAGCGGTTCACCAGGACGGGCGCTCCGCCCTTCAGGATGATTCCAGCGGAGGGCGTGGCCAGCATCGCCTCCCCCGCCCACACCGTCAGCAGAACGGTCAATTCCAGCCAGAGCAACAGCTTCATCTTCATGTTTTCCATCTCCTCGAATCACTTCCAATCCACCCAGCGCTTTTGGTCGGTTTTCCAGCCGTCCCGAACCTGCCAGCCGAGACCGAGCGTCTCCTTGTTCAGCCATTCCACATGACCATCAACCATCAAAAAGTTCGCCCCGTTCTCATGTCGGGGAGCATAATCCTGATGCCAGCAACTGGTGGGACGCAATTCCAAGGTCTGGGAATCCCCAAGGAAAACCAGATGCTCGGGATTTCTCACCTGCTGAACCAGATACTACCTGCGTCCATTGGGATTGGACGAGACATTGGCGCCCAGCAGAAAATTCATCCCGAAACTGACATACCGCAGTGCGAAGCCGTGCGGCAGCAGGTCATCCTGCCGTTCCAACTGCTCCTGTCCGCCGTTGTCATCCTCGGGACAGGAGAAGAACAGCACATTTTCCGTGTAATCCCGAAGATACTCTGGCCAATAGTGCCAGAGCCTATCCCGTCCTGGCTTTTTACTGATGACGGGCGGAAAACTCCCGCCGTTGTCGGCCTCGTATAAGGCGGATGCCTGGCGCAGACCGCGCAAATGCTCCGCACACCGTGCCCGCCCCGCCAGACTATTTCGCTCGGCGGCCATTAGCAGAAACTGAACCATCAGCGCCAGCAGCACTGGAATCAGCAGTATTTCCGTCCTTCGAGCCATGTCAAGGAAGCACCTCGTATTCCACTTGGCAGACCACGCCATGGGCGGCTGCGACCGCAAAGTATTTTCCTGGAGCCATTCGCCCGCCAGGAATGAACGGGCACCGCCCCTGGGCA
>JAFRLP010000270.1 GCA_017431185.1 Victivallales bacterium
AGGCAGGCCAGTCCAGGGAAGCCAATGCTCAAGATACCAGTTCCACAGGTAAATCCGCGAGGCCTTCCGAGACCAGGACTCGATTTCAGCGTGAAGCGTGGCGGCAGTCTGCGGGTTGGCCAGTGCGCTGCGTCTGTTGCAGAACATCACCGCGACATTCGGCATCGAGTCAAGTTCCTCCGGCGGCATCCGGTATTTCTCGTAGGCCAGGCATCCCACAAACTTGTCGGGAAAGACCTTGGCGACTTGCGCCGCCACCTGGCACGTGAAATGCCAGATGTGATAGGAGAATCTCCCTTCCTCCGGCATATCGGGACGCAACTCGGACGCGCAGGAGGGACAGCCGCAGATGCGGGTCAAACCGTCCTCGGGCGCCAGAGGATACACGTCGAATTCGGGATTTGACCGGAAGAAGGCGATGATGTCCTCCGCCCACTGACGAATGACCTCAGGGTTGGAAAGGCAGAGATGCCCCTTGCCGTTGGCCACACATTCACCGCCGAAGGCGCGCTTGCCATCCGCCAGGGCAAAGTATTCGGGATGGGAGCCCTGGAAACGGCTGAACCGACCGTATGAGTGGATGATCATGACAGGGGCCTTCCCGCCAAAGCCGACTCGCCGTGCCCACAGAGCGCTCTCGGGACTGTATTCGAACATGGAGAACCAGGGATAGCGGTAATGCGTGCGCGGCGCCGCAACCATGTTCAACGCGGGGACACGCACGTCCCCGACGGGAGGAACGAATGTCCCCAGTTCGCCTGGCATGTAAAAGCGAATGCCGCAGATTTGCTGAAGGAATTCATGGACGGCACTCAATGTGCCGGCCTCGCCGAAGGCGCACAGTTCCAGTTCGCGGTTGTATGCCTCCACACCGCGCCACGGGTTGATGTTCCCCAGCACAGGCGGTCCGTCGTAATCCCGCCCATATAGAGCGAGATAACCGTCCCCTGACTTGATGGCATAGCCCTCTTCGGGGAGTGTGGCGGGCGACAGGCCATTCTGGCTCAGGGCAGGCGAGTTCCCCACCAGAATGCAAGGAGAATGGGACGGTTTCGCGGTCACGTTGAGTTGCGCGCCGCAGCGCCTGGCCAGAAATGAACGCAGTTCCTCGGCTGCCAGCCGGACAGTGGCCGGCGCATTCTCGGCCACAACGATTTCACGGAAGGCGTGTCCCGCTCCATCCAGCAATTCGGCGCGCAGGGAAAGCGCCCCCGTCAGGGAAAGAAGAGAGAGGAAACGGGAGAGTATGGCTCTGGTTTTCATGGCTCGATTTTCAGAATGGTTTGAGAGTAGTCCAGGATGGCGCCTTCCGCCTGGTTCAAACGGTTTCCCACTTTCTCGGTCGTCACGTCACGGAGTCGAAAGGCGATGAGACCATGCCCCTTTGCCAAAGCCGACTTCAGAAAATCAGTCACATCAACGTGCTTTTTTTCAGGACAGCGGCGGTCGAACAGGAAGGAGTGTACTGGCACGGCGTCACTCGCGACCAAATCCATGTCACGGAGGGCGATGCGCGGCGCAGCGAGCATCTCCAACGCAAAAAGATTGCAGTCCTGGCCCCCCATCGGTTTCATCGCCAGTTCCAGGACGCATCGGGAGACTTTGCCAGCCGCCAGAAAAGGCCGAACATCGTAATTGACGATTGCACGGTCGTTTCTGCATAGTCGGTTGGGGTTGCCAACATACCCCTGGTCGGTGCGGTAATGTGCAATGCTGACGGACGGGCCGCCCCCATGGTCGCAAGGAGACAACCCGGCGGCGTCGGTCGATATAGGGACTCCGGGCAAGGCACCCAGAATCGCGCCGTCCGTGTCATGCACCTGCACTTCGGTGAGCCAGATGCCCTGGCCATACAGGAGGATGCGGACAGCCTGGACGGCGGCCTTCGGCTGCCAGGTAGTCTCAATCGGTTCCGCAGTCATCCATTCACGGTCATGGAAGTGGCCTGTGGGGTCAGGGAAAGTGTTTTCCGCCCCCCATCTCTGCCGGTCAGAGTCCCAGCTCTGAAACACCACGCGCTCCGCAGCCCAGGCAAGGCGGTTCGGCTTGGCGGACACCACCGTGATGCGGGAGATTTTCTTCGGCAAAGGGAATTCCAGCAGGACACCGCACCCTGCCGACGCCGTGCCGCCTTCCCAGATCACATGCGGAGACTGGTAGGACACTTTCCCGTCAAACAGCGCCGTTTCCGGCGAAAGAGAGTGTTCGAGGGAGCATCGGCCAAGCAGGGTGTGCCGAAAACAGCCTTCGGCCCGCAAAAAGCCAACCGCAGCGGTCAAAAGCAGAAAAACAGCAGTCTTCATAGAGTTCCGTTCCATTCGTACATTCCCCATTGGTAGGCGGGGGAGGCTGGGTTCAGGATTTTGCTCCATTCGACGTGCCCATCCAGCAACAGGTAATTCCGTCCGTTGTTGTGACGCATGCCATTCTTTCCGCGCTCAAGCAGAACGTTATTGTAGAGGTCCCAGTATTGGCCGTACACATGCTTGTCCGTTTTGGCGTCGTCAAAATGCGTCACCATCTTGCTGGGAAATTTCCAGAAGTGCGCCGGCATCGGCTTGATGGTTTTGGTATCCATCACCGCATTGGCAGTATAGGAAATGTAATAGTTCTGCGAGTAGGCGAGCACGAATTTGGGCGAATCAGCCGCCGCCACCACGTCCGCCGACTCCTCGAAGGCATTGGGCAGAACGGCAGCCGGACAGTGGAACACACCGCCGTTTGCCGGTCCCTTCTTGCCGTAGTTGTAGTAGCGGAGCCAATGGTGCCAATGGCATTCGTTCCAGGCCTTGACGCCAGGAATCATCATCCCGTAGGTCGGTGGAAACCACTCCTCGTTGTCATCCCGGTAGAGCGCCGCCATCACCCCTATCTGCTTGAAATTGCCTGTGCAGTTGATGGCGCGCGCCTTGTCCCGAGCTTTGCTCAACGCCGGCAGCAACATGCTCGCCAGTATGGCGATTATGGCTATCACTACAAGCAACTCAATGAGGGTGAATCTCTTTCTTTTCATGGTCAATCTCCAATGTACCTGTTTCGGTTGCAAAACAATTGTCCCAAAGTGCTTTATAATGCACTTTACACCCTGTTCTTGATTTTGTCAAACGGTCGCCCTGCATTTTTTTGCATTTTGCAGGTTTTCCAGTTACTCTCCTCTCCAAAACTCCAGAACTCCCAGTAGCGAAAGCAACAGCGAATTGCTTTCGCCGCGTGGAGTTTCGGAGCATTGGAGTTCAAGGCAGCAGACACAGGAACCTGCCTCACCTACCC
>JAFRLP010000271.1 GCA_017431185.1 Victivallales bacterium
AGACGTGGCGGGTTATTGTTACTTCATTCCAGAAACAGCAAGAAGACCCTCCCCAAAAGGGTCAACAGCCCCATGAAACACCCTCCCATGAATCACCACCAGGCGGAAAAGCCCAAATTCCAGCAGGTCTATGACTTGATACTGCGGGGCTTGAAGGACGGAATTTTCCAGGTCGGGGACCGTCTGCCCTCGGAGCGTCAACTAGCGGAGCGTCTCAAGGTCAACATCGCCACCGTTCGTCGTGGATACCGCGAACTGACCCTGGCGGGAATCGTGGAGAAGAAGGTCGGGTCTGGCGCGTATCTGCGCCAGGCGCTGGAGACCTCCTTTGAAGACAAGCCCGTGACCTTCGCGCTGTGCTCGCGTGTCTGGTCTTTCACCGAGCAGTTCCTGAAGGCCATCCCAGGCGTGATGTCCGCCAGGCACCGAAACTACCGGCTGGTCATCCAGGACTCCGGCAATTTCCAGGAGGTGCTGGCCTCCAACATCCAATATGGAATGCCGACCATCTTCCTGGACGGCCTGCCGTTGTCGTCTTTGGATACTGTGCTTCAGGCCCCGCATCTGTCTGTGGTGATGTCCCGACGTTGCGACCGTCAGGGCGTGCCTTCGGTTTTGTGCGAGGACGCGCAGGGCATGCAGCGGCTGGTGAAGCACCTGCAGGAGCGTGGACATCGGCGCATCGCGATTCTGTTCAACAACATTGCTGACGAGGACACGCAAATCGATTCCTGGAGAACGGCTCTGGGCGAGGATTATTCCCCGAAACTGCGCATCCCTCTCTTTCCGCAAGGCCACACGGTGGACGACCAGGAGGAGCCGATGGACTTGGCGCGCGAAAACATCCTGCGGGAATGGCAACGTCGGAAATTCACCGCTTTGGTTGCCTTGAGCGACGAACTGGCGGCAGGGGCCATCGCGGGGCTGGCCAATGCAGGGGTGCGAATTCCCCAGGATGTGGCCATCGCGTCTGTGGGCAACACTCGATTGAGCCGAAGCACCGTGCCCCCGCTGACCGTCTATGACCCTGACATCCCTGGCCATCTCAGGGAAGCCCTGGAATTGCTGGACAACAACCTGATGCACCCCGAAGCCCCTTGTCTGCTTCGCTTTGTCCAGCCCATCCTGATTCCAGGCGGCAGCACCTGATTCCTATTCCTGGGCGACGCGGGCGCACAACAGGCAAATGAGAACCAAAATCCAGAATCACAATGGTGTTCCAACGCTCTTTGTGAATCATGTGCCACAGGCCACCATGGCGTATATGACCTATGCTGAGCACAAGGCATGTTACCGTGATTTCAGAGAGGCCGGATATCGCCTGTTTTCGTGTTCGGTCTCTTTTGGTGACCGCCCAATCAACGCCATGAATCGCGCACGCGCCATGCGTCATGGCGTCTTTGAAGTAAAGGGAGAGTCTCATTTCGAGTATTTCGACAGGACGATAGAGCAGATACTTCTTGAAGTGCCCGACGCCTGGATATTTCCACGTCTGAATGTCTCGCCTCCAGCCTGGTGGGAGGAAGCGCATCCAGATGCGTGCAATGACATTGGCTTTCAGAAGGGACCGCGACGCTTCTCGCCCGCATCGCGTATATGGCTGGCGGCGGCTCTGGGGGCGTTGAGGCGTTTCTTCGCTCATGTCAGTGAAACACCATTTCAGGAACACCTCATCGGCTGGCAGATCGCTGGCGGAAATACCGAAGAGTGGCTTTCCACAAATCTGCAAGGCAGCCAGGGGCTTGCTTCTCGCGCCGCATTTGCAGACGAATCGCCAGACGACCAGTCTCCAGAAGCATATCACCATTTTCTCAGCGATTTAAATGCAAGGGCCATCTGCGAATTGGCTGCGGAGGTTAAAAAACTGACGGAGCGCCAACTTATCGTCGGAAGTTTCTACGGCTATCTGTTCGAGACCCCGTTCTGGGGCAGTCTTCACCATGCGCTTTCGCGCATTCTGAAATCTCCCGACATTGATTTCCTTTGTTCGCCCTCTTCGTATTCCGTGCGTTTGAAGCCAGAGATGGGTTGGCCTTCCATGACAGTCATTGACTCAATCAAACATCACGGAAAACTCTTTTTCCATGAATTTGACACACGAACCCATTGCACGACGCTCTTTCGTGATTCTCTGCCTGAAGCCTGCCCGCCTGACGCCTACATCGACAAGATCTGGCAGCCGTTGCCTTCCGAGATGGATTCCTTGAATGCACTACGGATGAATTTTGGCCAGCAGATGGCGTTTGGCACAGCCAGTTGGTGGTTTGACATGTGGGGTGGTTGGTTTGACTCTCCTGCCATTATGACGGAAATGGCCGAATATCTGACGGAGGCGTATCGTTCCTTGAATGACACAGACCGTGGCAGCGTTGCTGAATTCGCGGCTTTCATTGATGAACGGAGTTATGCACAGCAGAAGGAACCCATGGAATCGTCGGCGACACCTCATCTTTCCCGCATCGCATGTCAGCAGACGGGGGTGCCATGCGACTTCTACGAAATCTCAGATTTTTGGGAAGTTGTCCCGCGTTATCGGGCTGTTGCATTCATCGTGCCAGCAAGCACGACGGCTCTCCACGTTGCTCAGGCATGGTGCGACGGACAGCGGAAACCCTGGATGGCGTTTACGGGCGAACACATTCAGAGACAGCATCAGACCACCATTCCATTGCCGCCAGTCAACCACTTTGCCGATAATGGCTGCCTACAGGCGGCAACTGTCATTACAAGAGAGTTCTGCAAGTCGCATGGACTCCATTGCTACAATGATTCGGGGGATGCCGTCTATGTGTCCCGCAACTGGATTACCTTGCACGCCTTTGCTTCTGGAGAACATCGGCTAAAATTGCCGAGAC
Organism: Victivallales bacterium; assembly: GCA_017431185.1. Next base: position 2,856 of record JAFRLP010000271.1, read on the forward strand.
AACGGAAAATCACTCCTCGCTTTCCCAGGGGGGATGCCTGGATTGGCGAAGAGATTATCCTGCATCTGAATTGTGGCGGTACAGCCGTGTTTCGGCTTGATGGGTAGGATGCCGGGCCGGGCCGGGCCGTCCCGCGTCCTGCGGTCATCCGAACAGGATTCGGGACACCGCTGTCCCATCTTTCGAGATGTTCAGATTCTCCACTGAGTTGGCGCAGATGTCGGAGCAGTCGCAATCCTGAATCCGCACATCGGCGATTTCCAGCAGGGGCGGCTCCCCCTTCAGAAGAATGCTCAGGGGGCGTCGGGCGATTTTCACGCCCTTCAGCGTGATGTCCTGATAGCGCAGATGGTATCCCTCCAGGCTGGTGGCCTCCTCGCAATGCTGATTGCCGAGATTGCGCCCCATTGGGCCTCGGTTCAGCACGGCCAGCCACGGCAGGTTCTCCTGCTGAGACAACGGATAATCGGGGCAGTCCTCGATTCGGAACAGCGGTTTCGGATAGAACTCCTCGGTGCAAATCCGAATGTCCTCATAAAGCACCTTGCGCACCAAGGCGGAGTCGGAGCCGTATGTCGTGGTGATGCTGATCGCATAGTGCGTCAAGTGAATCAAATCCAAATCACGGAAGACGATGTCCTCCACAAGCGCACGCTTCTCCCCGCACCAAATCTCCAGATTCTTGCCCCAGTCGCACCAGAGCACGCAGTGCTCCGTCACCACGTTCCGAACAGGCTCGCTCTCCCCGTGAAGGAAGGGGGCGCGCATGACCACGCAGTCGTCAAACGAGCGGATGAAGCAGTTGCGGATGGTCACATCCTGGGAGGTGCAGATGTCGATGCCGTCCGAATTGTACCGCCACTGGCCGACGATTTTGATGTTGTCGAACAGCAGGTCACGGCAGCCGTTGCGGGCGATTACGCTCCATGACGGGGAATCGGTCAGGACAATGCCCTCTATCTTCACGTTACGGCTGTGGTAAATCACCAGGTTTCCGCCGACCAGCCATTTCTCAAAGTCAAAGCCGAGTTTCGCGATGGCCTCCATGACTTCGCCTCCCTCTTCGCCCGCCTTTGCCTCCTTCGGGCATTTGATTCGGGAGGAGTCCAGGACCCCGCGTCCCGTCACGGTCACATTCTCGGCCTCGTGAATCAATATGGCGCCATGCACCACGGCGCCCGCGTCAATGCAGACGCGCTGGCCGCTTCGGGGGAGGATCAGCCCCGCGTCATGCTCGCCAGGGCCGAAATAGATGTCGCCCTCCTTGGGCTCGTACTCAAAGGGGGGATTGGCGAAAATGTGGAGGGCATCATGCAGACCGTTCACCAGCAGAGTCACCTGCTGAGGGCGTTCCAGAACGAAACTGATTCTGTGTCCATTCTGCTGGAACTCCCGCACGGCGTGGGCGGGACGCACCTCCGCGCTGCTGATTTCCATGCCCGCCACCTCGACCTCCACCAGCGCAGGCTCCGCCATGTCAAATGTGGTGAACCAACCTGGCTCGGATTGCCCCAGGCTTCGCTGGAAGCCAGGCCAGACATGGTTGATTGGCGCGGCGGACACCCTGACTTCATGGATGTCCTGTTCACGGGAATTGACATAGCAACGGTATTTTTGGCTCATGGTTTCATTCCTTCTGCAAGCGAATGCAATTTTGATTCAGTGTTAATGGAGGGGAACAAGGCCGCGGCCTTGCTACAGTTCACCGCATTCCATCAGGGAGAGGTTGGTGTGGTATCCTGGGTCGGCGTCGGGGACGGCGGGGATGACGTTGACCACTTTGCCCTCGGCGTCGCGGGTCTGCACCGCGAAGCCTGACGGGCGCAGGTAGTAATTCTGGAAGTCGCTGATGGCCGTGCGCTCGAAGTTCACCAGACGGGCTTTTTTACTCTCTTTAGGGTACAATTCGGCGAGCAGGTGCGCCGCGCGCGCAGCCTCTGGCAGGCTCCACCAGGGCATGTCGGAATTGGCGTATTTGCGGTTGGTCAGGTCGTATGTCTTGACGATGCCGTGCGCCTTAGGGTTGTAGCCGTATTTGAACACACTGCGGTAAAGAATCATGAGAAGGGTGCCGAACAGCGGTTCAACGGTTTCAATATCGAGCCAGATTTTATGTTTGCGGATGACTTTCAGGACACGCGCCGTGTGTCCGAGGAACTCCAGGGCATGCCCCGGGTCGCTCAGCACCACTCCGTTCTCCTCCTTCCAGGGGCTTCCGTTTTTGTTAACTGCCTCGACGAATTCAAAGCGCTCTGCCTTGCTTCTTATTGCGGAGCGCAGGACATGCCTTTGCAGGATTTGCTTGAAGAAGAGAACGCTGGTGTCCAGCCAGTATTCATTGTCTGGCATGTCATCCAGCAGGTCAGCCAGACCATCCAGGGCTATCATCTTGGGGCCGTGGAGTTTTTTGCCTGGGACGTATTCGACGGGATTTTTGGGGTCAAAACTCTGCTGGTCTGTGCGGAAATGCCCTTTCTTTAAGGCCTCTGTGACGTCGCAGAAGCCATCACAGGCAATATCGGTCGTTTTTTTGTCGTGCAGACGTCTGGCCGCGCAGAACAGCCCTTTGCAGTAGAAAATGTCACCGTAACCATGATAGGAGGATAGTTTGTGGTAGGGTGTGGCGTCTGGTGCCATGACGAACGGGAGAGTGCCGCCATTGGCCACGACGGCATCCAGGACGGCGTGCATCACCTTATCCAGCATTTTGTCCAGTTTCTTGGCGAAAGCCTTGTCGCCGTGTTCCTCGAACCATTTCGCGTGTTTGGCGAGGCTTTCGAGTCCCCTGGCCTGAATCCAGCCGTAGATATGCGACTTTCCGCGGAAGGAGTCCTCCTGGGCAAAGTCCTCTCCCGTGTCAACATTGAATTTGGTGTCGATGAAGTTCCCGCAGTTGTGTCTGGAAAAGCGCTCCAGCATGGTCTCCATGCTGGTGCGAAGCAGTTGTTCGAGTTTCATCTGGTTCGCTCCTTTGGGTTGTTTTTACGATTCCTTGGAGGTGGTTCCGCCGATTCCCTCCTGGCGGAGGCGGGCGAACTGCGGAGAGG
>JAFRLP010000272.1 GCA_017431185.1 Victivallales bacterium
AAGGCACGTTTGCCCGTGGCGGCTATGTCACGGATTTCAACTCCCCTGTCGGCTACGTCTCCATTTTCCCGTTGGATGACAATGGTTGGCGCTGGCATTTCCGCGCTCCTGGTCTGCTGACTTATGGGCTGGGCGAGTCAGGAAAAACCTACCGCAAGGGCGACAGGCTTCGCTATGCCTATGCCTGCGCCACCATTGTTTCGGCGGAACGAAATGCCGCCCGCATGGAATTGCTGGCCGCCTTGCTGACTGGCCACTATCAGGTCTCGGTAAAGCAGGGGAAACTTCTTTCTCGTCTGGCTGGCCTGACTTTGTTGGCAGAAGGTGGCTCTGCTCAATTCGACATCTCCCCCGTTATGGGCTTCGGGATTGACTTGCCCATTCAGGTGGCGGGGGTGGCGGACAACGGCTGCGCCGCCGTTTGGTCATCGACCCGCCCCTGGTTTCGCTTTGCCGGTGTGGATGAACGGGAGAAAAAACTCTATTTCCAGGAGCCAGTCGAACTGGGAAATCACATCTGGGCCGGTAATGTCTTTGTGACTGATAATCCGCAGCTCAAACTCACTTTGGCCGTGGACGGGCAGACCGACGGCAAGCCCCCCTTTCTCGAAGTCCATAATCCTGGCTATTCACAGGTCGAAGCGACAGTCCATTCCCCACCGGGAACACCCATGTTCGGCGGAAAGTCCCTCGACATCACGGTGCCGCCAGGCGCCTCCCAAAAGGTTCTATTGGCTCCTTAGGTATTTGCGGTCACTGATTGCTGTATGCAGTCGCCCAGGCCCCAACCTGCCCGCGAGGCCTTTAGGCCTCGCGGCAGGCAGACTTCTCCAGTTCCTGAACCAGTGTGGGGAGCAGTTCTTCCTCAGGCAAGGTGGCGATTTTCACGCCATGGCGAAATAGGATGCCCTTGTGAAGGGCGCCGGCGATGCCGATGTCCGCATCGCTGGCCTCGCCTGGACCGTTGACCTCGCAGCCCATGACGGCGACTTTGCGAAGTCGGATGACACGCCCCGACTCCTGGATGCGGCGCACCTCGCGCTCCACGTCCGCCACCAGTTGCATCAAGTTGACGCGTGTGCGTCCGCAGGTGGGGCAGGAGACGATTTCCGGCTGTGCCTGCCGAAGCCCCGTCGCCTCCAGGATACGCAGGGCGGTGCGCACCTCCTCTTCGGGAGGCGCGGTGAGGCTTACCCGCATGGTTTCGCCGATTCCCTCCATCAGCAGCGAGCCAATCCCCACTGCGGATTTGATGATGCCGGTGGTGAGGGGGCCCGCCTCGGTGACTCCAATGTGCAGCGGGATGTCCGTGCGTGATGCGAACTCCCGGCAGGCGGCCAGGGTGGTGCGCACATCCGAGGCTTTCAGGCTGACCTTGAGGGCGGTGCATCCCTCGGACTCGAAAATGCGCACATAGCGCATGGCGCTCTCCACCATTGCCTCCGCGCCTTTTCCCAGGCGTTCCGCCAAATCCTTGGCGAGACTCCCGCCGTTCACCCCGATGCGGACGGCTCGCCCGCACCTGGCGGCCTCCCGCGCCACCAGCCGAGCGCACTCCTCGTTCTTCAGATTGCCAGGGTTGACCCTCACGCAGGCGGCTCCTCGCCGCAGCGCCTCCACTGCCAGGGTATGGTCAAAATGGATGTCCGCCACAACAGGGAGGGGACTTTCGGCGCAAATGCGTTCAAAGGCGGGCAGCACAAGGCGGTTGGGGATGGCGGAGCGGATGATCTGGCACCCCAGGTCTGCCAGACGGCGAATCTGGGCCAGGGTGGCCTCGGCGTCTCCCGTGTCGGTGTTTGTCATGGACTGGATGGAGACTGGCGCTCCGCCGCCTACGGGAACCGAACCAACGAATATCTGCCGTGTCGTGCGCATGTCAGTTCACTTCCACCAGGAAACTCCAGTCTGTGTCCATGGGACTGACCTTGAGCGTATAGTGTCCCTTGCGGTGGAACCAGGAATATACGCTTCCGGCATCCAGTTGAACGCTTCGGTAGCGGAGTTTTCCCTCCTCGTTGAACACCTCCACGCGCAGTCGCCCTTGCCCGAATGCCTTGACCGTGCAACGCCAATGGTCGGACGGCACATCCAGTTCAATGACGCGCTCCATTCCCGCCTCTCCGCTCCAGACGCCGAATTTATCCAATGCGGGCGAGCGTTTGGCCAATTGCATGAGTTCCCAGCAGTCCACTTCAGTGACATACTGCTCCAATGACACCTGCCATGCCTCCGAACCGGAAATCATCAGGTAAACCTTCTTCATGCGCGGCAAATCGATGCTGCCGCTTCTGCCTCCCTGGCTGTTGTTCAAACCGCTTTGGGAAATCAGGTTGGCAATGAACGTGCCGTCAGGCGTGTGCATTGACACCCTCAGGCTTGCCCCTGTTTTGGAGCGGTAGCGCAGCCGCCAACGCTCGCCGCGGAATTCCAGGATGTCGGTCTGGAAAGTTCCGGTTCCTGTCCAGACGCCATCCTGGTGCCAGCAGGACGCCTGGGCAAACAGATGTTCGCCGCACAGAATCAGCAAACACAAGCAGAAGATTTTCGTCGTGGTCTGCATGGATTTGAATGTCTCCTTATTTTTTTCTGAATTGGAACTATTGCATGATGCCGACAATGGAATTCAATGAGGCGACCCCGTGGGAGTCCAGCCAGGCGGAAATGCCATCGGCGATTTGAACGGGCGCGGAGGGATTGGCGAAGGTGGCCGTGCCGACAGCGATGGCGTTGGCGCCCGCCATGAAGAATTCAATGGCGTCCTCAGCCGTCGCAATGCCACCCATGCCGATGATGGGAACTTGCGGCACAGCGCGCCGTGCTTCCCAAACCATGCGCACGGCGATGGGCTTGAGGGCTGGGCCGCTCATTCCGCCCGTGCGGTTGGCAATGCGGAACTGGCGGCGTTCAATGTCAATCGCCATTCCGGGAATGGTGTTGATGAGGCTGATGACGTCGCTGCCGGCATCCACGACAGCCTTGGCGAAGTCTCCGATTCGAGTGACATTCGGGCTGAGTTTGGCGATCAGCGGGATGGTGGTGGCACGGCGCACCGCTGACACCACCTCCGCTGCAAGGCGTGTGTCTGTGCCAAACGCGGCGCCGCCCTCTTTGACGTTGGGGCAGGAGATGTTGATTTCCAGGGCCTCGATGTCCGCCTTGTGCGGCTCCAGTCTTGCCGCCACCTCCGCGTACTGCTCGATGGTCTTTCCCCAGATGTTCACGAACACCCCGCAGGGGATGGTGCGCAGATAAGGCAGGTAATGCTCATCCGTCAGGAAGCGATCGACGCCGGGATTCTGCAGGCCAATGGCGTTGAGCATTCCACCATAGACCTCGACGGCGCGCGGCATGGGGTTGCCGTCTGACGGGAATGGCGAGACACCCTTGACGGTAATGGCGCCAATCCGCTCAAAGTCCACCAAGTCCGCGTATTCCATTCCATATCCGAAGGTGCCTGAGGCGGTCACCACGGGATTGCGCAACGTCACCGGTCCCAATTTGACGGCTGTGTCTGCCATTGCCTTGCCTTTTGTCTTTGATTCCAATCCAATGTTTGACAAAAGTATCTGTCAGACGGAAAGAATTCCATCGGCATTGGTTTGGTGTTCATCTGTTTTGTTACTATTCAGAACCCCTGGCCTTCAATCCGCGAGGCCTAAGGCCTCGCGGGCAGGTTGGGGGCTCACGCTTGGCACGCCAAGGTCAAATGGCAAATCTGGTTCCGGGCATGGCAAAACATGTTGGGGTACTGAATAGTCACTCTGTTTTTTTTATAATGTATTACGATTCGTCTGTTTTGCCACCAGGGTCACTGCACAATGCCTCACAATGCCTTCCGTTTCGGCAATTACCCCTCCAATATCGCCTTGAGCGCCTCGTCAGCCGACGAGACATTCAGCAGGGCAGCGCCTGGATGTTGGCGACGGAACCAAGTGTATTGGCGACGGGCATATTGAATCGTGCGATTGGCCAGCAATTCCGTCAGGGCGGGCAAATCCTTTGCGGGACTTGTGCCGTTCAGATATTCCGCGATGTCGCGGTATCCCAGTGCCTGCCGCGCGGTGGGCGTGTCCAATAGACCATTGTCCAGGGCGCGCCTTGCCTCCTCCAGCCACCCCTGTTTCAGCATCAGGGCGGTGCGCCGCCGGATGCGCTCCTTCAGAAGCGCAAAATCAGGCAACAGGCAAAATTGGCGATATTCGGAAGAGGGGGTGTTTTCACGCGGATGAATCCGCCAGGGCACCTGCCCCGTGATGGCCAGCACCTCGCAGGCGCGCAGAAGGCGTCGGGGGTTCAAGAGTGTATCTGCGGGGACGGCATCGCGCCCTCCTGCGGCTTCCATAAGCCGCTGCTCCAAGATGGCACGTCCGTTCGGTTCATGCCAGACGGATTGAATTTGGGCGGCCACGTCGGGGTCAGCGGGAAGCAGGGCATGACCATAGACCAGGGCTCTGGCATAGAGACCAGTTCCTCCGACAATGACGGCGGCGGGTACACGTGTGAGAATCTCTGTCAAAGCGCGTCCAGCCCTGTCCAGAAAACGGTTGACGTCATACGGTTCGTGGATGTCCAGGCAGGCGATGAGGTGATGCGGAACAGCGCGGAGTTCCTCCCGGGAAGGTTGCGCCGTGCCAATCTCCAGGCCACGATAGACCTGCATTGAGTCGCAACTGACGATTTCGCGTCCCAACCGTTGTGCCAGCCTAATCGCCGTCTCGCTTTTCCAGCAGCAGGTCGGGCCGAGAATCACGATATGCGGCTCCGCACTCATTTTTCTTGGGCAGGCGTTGGCTTTTCCTGGCCCTGGCTGGTGTCAGGTCGCCAGAAAGAGAGGAGCAACAGCAGAATCACCGATACCGTAATGGCTGAATCAGCGATGTTGAAGGCTGGAAATTCGTGGGAATCCCAATGAAAACTGAGAAAATCGATGACGGAGTGTCGCACCACTCTGTCCAGCATGTTTCCCGCGATGCCCCCCTGGAGCAGAGCCAACGCCAAAGCCGTTGGCCGTGAGCCCTCGTTCCATTTGCGGAATTTCCAGATGAGAATGGCAAATGCGGCAACGGAGCAGAGCGCCAAAGCCCAGGTGTGCTGGCTGAACATTCCCCAGGCGCTGCCGGTGTTGCGGACATGCACCA
>JAFRLP010000273.1 GCA_017431185.1 Victivallales bacterium
GTATCTGCTCAGTCCCCCCATCTGTTTTGCCATGTGCAGCCTCAGGCTTGCCGCAAGATCATGACGTGCCAAGCGTGAGAGCCCAACCTGCCCGCGAGGCCTTCAGGCCTCGCGGATTGAAGTAGCCTGGAGTTCTGAATAGTCACCACCCATTTAATTTATCCCCTTTCACAGGTTTTGTCAATTCGCCGATTTCCACGAATCTTGAATCTGCTCAGAACCCCAGGTCCCCTCGTCAGTTCACTGCTGGACAATCTGCTTCACCAGGTGTGTGTTCCAGAAGGAGTTTGGAGTGTCGGGTCCGCAGGCGGTGGCCAGCAGCACGGTGATGGAGCCCGCGCCGATTTTCTTGCGCACCAGCAGGGGAGGCCCGTCCTGGCCAGCGCGAAGCAGAACCTCGGCGTCCTCCAGAGGCGGCAGGTCAAGGTAGTAGTAGCAGACCCCTGGGCCGCCATCGACGGATGGCCATGTCACCCCGGTGGACGGCGTGATGGGCAGCGGCTTTTCGTCGGAGCCTGCCATTGCCCACGGGTTCTCGACATTGACGGGCAGTGCCTTGCCCAGGGGCGTGTCGTGGAATTCCCCCTTGTTCAGTGTGCAGAGCCCGCCCAGGAAGAACATGTTCGCGCCATCCTCCACGGCCTTCAGCATCATTTTTTGCAGGGGACCGGGGACATTGGGCGCATCGTTGAAGATGATGGTCTGCGCGTGTGCAACGGTGTCAAAGCCAGGCAGATTGCGGTAGGTGCTGGTGTTGGTGTTGGTGGGGTTGTGCCCCGGGTTGTCCCAGACGTAGCGGCGGAAGCCCTTGGGCAGAAGTTCCTCCAGCCTGTGGTGGCGCGAGGTCATCCCGTCAAAGCCTAGGTGGAGGGTGCGCTCGCTGGAACCGTTGTCCTGGTCTGCCGTCTCCTCGGTGAGAATGAGGTTGGAGATGGTGGTGGAATAGACGGCGGGCACGTAGCCGAAGGAACCCAGCCGAAGCAGGCTCTGCTGGTAGAAGGCGTGTCCGAAGACGGAGACGTCGTAGCGGGTGGCTGCCGGGTCGTCCATGTTATCGACGTAGAATTCCACCAGGTCGAGCGCCTCGTCAAAGCGGATGCGGTAATGCAGCGTCTTGTCCTTGGGAATGGTGGCGATGCGATGATGTCCGACCGGCTCGATGAGGTAATAGGGGAGTCGGTTGGCGTTGGGTTCCGCGAAATAGAGCCGCCAGTCCTTGCAGCCGTCATGCCAGAAGGTGGAGATGTTGTAGAGGTCCAGGGTCAGGCCGATGCCATGCCCGGTGGCGGGAACGGTCACATCGAAGTCCAGCCGTCCCTTCTTGATGAGGGGCACGGGGATTTCAATGAAGCCGCCCTGGCGTTTGGCGTGCCGATGGGTGACGGTCAGCGTTCCATCCTGGCAGGCAAAGGTGGCGCCGACGGGATAGGTGACGGCCCGCCATGCCTTCAGGGAGTCGGGAGTGCGGAAATCCGCCTGGAATACAGTCTGTTCGCCGGCGACGAGAAGAACGCCGGCAAAGATGGCAAGCAGGGTGAGCCGGTGCGTTCTCATTTGACACCTCCTTGCTCTCTGACGCGGATGAGCAGCAGCGCCGTATCGACCAGGGACGGCAGCGAAACCTTGCCGGCGGTCACAGGAAGTTTCCTGGCCTTTTCGGGTGATTGCGGGGTCATCAGCCAGACCTCCGCTGTGGCGGACGGGACACTGAGCTCCAGATTGGAGCGCGTCGGCGGTGTGTCGTGGAACTGGCAGACGTAGGCGCTCTCCTCGGGGCAGTTCAGCAGGGGGACGACAAGTTCGCGCCCGTCCGCCGTGCGGCGTTCACGGACAAAGGGCTTGTAGAGCACCTTGTCCGAGCCGGCCAGGCTGACGGGGATGGTGGCGGGGCGGAGGTACTCCGTCCCGTAGTACCATTCGGCGAAGCGGAGGAGGAAGCGGTTGCGCTCGCCGTCGCGGTCATGGATGTGGATGTTGCCGCCGTAGCACCACCATTTCACGCCTGCGGCTGCAGCCGTGTAGTGAGCCAGGTGGCTGGAGACGCTGGACTCCGGCAGCCCGTGCATGGCTCCCACCACTGGTGTTCCGCCCCATTCGCGCACCTTGTCGCAGCGGATGGCCAGTTCGCTTCCCCATGACTCGAAGGTGCCGTACTGCGCTCGGGCGTAGTTGAGCATGTCCTCGAACAGCACCATGGAGCGGGTGGCGGCGAGGGCGTGCCAGCGCGGCGTGTCCTTCCAGGTGTCCAGGCTGGAGCCGTAATTCGTCCCGAAAATGAAGTCGGGGTGTCGCCTGGCGACCGCCTCCCGCCATGCCTGAAGGCACTCCACGGCGGTCTTGTCAGGGTCAGGGTAGAGCCTGGACTGGGGGACTCCCTTCCAGTCATACCAGTCATCCGTCCGCTCGCCCATGTACATCGGGTCGTTCATCACGGAGGGGACGAATGTCCAGTCCCAGCGGCAGCCGTCCCACCCGAACATGTCCACGGAGTCGGCCATCTCCTCCCCCCACATCCGGGCGCGTTCCACGGTGAACATGTTGGGTTTCAGGACCATGCGGCGGTGGCCATTCTTCCAGACGGTGCCGTTGTAGATGTTGGGCTGCCCATTGGCGGTGTATTGCAGGAGTTCTGGGTGCTGAAGGCCGACCTTGTAGTTCCAGAGGCCAGTCACCCAGGCATAGACCCCGATTCCCTGGCTGTGGGCGTCGTCCACCAGTCGCTTCAGGAACTTTTTGGTGATGGTGCAGGTGTAGTTCGCCTCGGTGTGGGGAATCCACGACTCCTCCTTGGGGGCCAGTCCGAAGATGGTGGAAGGCGCCCAGCAGTAGTATTCGTATGCGCCGATGTATTTTTTGCGGAAACTGCGGTTCCAGGCGTGCTGGGACCCGTCCTGGTGGGCCTGCTGGACATTGATGATGCCGAAGCCCGCGTCCCTGGGTGCGAAATCGGTGACGGAGCAGAAATCCGTCATGCTGTCCAGCATGGCTCCCGCCTGGTCACGCAGTTCACAGCGGACGGCGCAGCCGCGCTGCACGTCCGCCGGAAAATGGATGGGCAGTTCCAGGACTTTCGCGCTGTTCGGCGGGAATGTGACCGATGTGGGGGGCAGAGTGGTCACGCTGTCCAGGCTGTAGGTCAAGGTCAGGTTGATGGTCGCCTCCACCGCTTTGCCGGTGTAGTTGCGCACGTCGGCCAGCAGGGTGTTGGGCTGGCCTGGACGGGTGGTGACCTTCTGCAAATGGGCGGAGAAGAAGCGCACCCCCTGCGGTGCGCCGAGCAGTTTTTCCGCCGCCAGGCGTCCCTCGTCAGGTTTTGCGCAGGCCAGCAGGGCGCTGCGGAATTGCAGTTTTCCCGTTTTGCCCAGACGCGAGAGCGGGTTGTGGATGACCTGCAGGTTGGCGTTCTCCTGGCTCCAGCCTTCGTCCCGTCCCTGCATGGCATATTCGATTCCGGAAAGGTTGGGGTGGGGCAGGGCGACCACGCCCACAGCAACGCCCTTCCTGGCGTACCAGGCCAGTCGCCAGCCTGGCCCTGGCGCATCCTCGCCGTTGGCGTGGTACACGCCTGTCACGCGAACATTGTCAGGCAGGAAAATGCCGTCATTTCCAGTATTGGCAATGCCGACGTTCAATTGCTGCCCGTAAAGCCGCACTGTGTGGTCGATGCCCACCGTAAAGAGGACGGCTGGCGTGTCGTCGCACTCCACCACCTCGGTGGAGCGGCCTCCTGGGAAAGTGTATGCGAATTGGAGGCTCACCTTCGTCGGTGTGCTCTCCAGTACCTTGGCGGTGACGGCGAGTTGACTGCGCGCCACCTGGGTTGTGCCTGGGTTGTAGCGTCGCTCGTAGTTGTCCAGTTCTCCGTCCAGATAGATTACTGGCGTCACCATGCCATAGGGGATTTTGGCCTTGCCGACGGTCAGCAGCCTGCCGGCGTAGGCATTCTCCTTCGCGAATTGCAGGGTGTAATGTTGGTTTTGGACAGTGAGGGAGTCTGGCTTTTCCTCCAGGGTGACGGCCAGTGCTGCCCCTGCGACAATGGAGAGTAGCGCCAGGGTCTTTTTCATCGTGCTGGTTCCTGTGTTGGGGATGGGAAGAGAAGTTGAAGAAGCGCTTGAGCGGCTTCGGGCGAGCCGCGGCGGGGCAGGGTGGCGATGACTTTCCCTTTGCCGTAGGCCTTCCAGGCCAGGCAATTGGCTGCGACGGTGGCATTTTCCCCAGGCTGGACATCCCCCCAGCAGCCGTCCCAGCGGACTGGCAAAAGCGGAGCCAGCGGGGAGTTCTCAAAGCCCCCCCTGTCCAGGGTGAAATAGCCGTTGAGGATGACCAAGGTCGCGCCGGACTCCATCGCTTGCAGCAGTTGAAGCACGGCGTAGTCCGGCAGCGCGTTGGCCGGAAAGTCCGCCAGGATGATGCACTTGGGAAGGGTGGTCGGGTTGGGCGAAGGCTGCGGACGGAGTTGGAAACTGGCGTTGCCGTTGTCCAGATGGGGCTGGTTCGCCAGTTCCAGGTGGCAGGTGACGCATGGTTCCCCGCCGGCTTGCAGAAGCCTGTCCATCGGCCAGGTGTCCGTGCCGACGCCACGATAAAGCAGGGTGCCTGCCAGGCGACGCTCCGCCAGCGTGCTTTTCGGCAGGGCGGTGATGGTGAGGTTGCGTAGGCAGTTGGTCAGGTTTCCCTTGGTCAGTCCGTAATTGGCCACGGTGAGGCTGGGTGGCTGTGGCCTCAGGTCGGAATGCATGTCCACGAAGACGGGCAGCGCCAAATCGTCCAGGAAGTATTCGGCTGTGTTTTTTTCCGTGTCGAAGCGAATCTGGCAGGTGTGCCAGGCGGAGTTGGATAGATTGGCGAGTTTTTCCCAGGTGTTGGTTGCGGGGCGGTGGATGGCCCAGAAGGGATTGCGGAACGCCAGAAGCAGGTTGCCGAGATTCATTTTCAGCGAGAAATGGTCATAGCCGCCCACGTTGCCTGCGCCTACCATCACCTGGAAGGTGAACTGGAAACGGGCTGGCAGGAGTGGCAGGGGGGTGCTGTAGGCTGTCCCATGATAGGGGGAGTTGTGGCAGTTCATTGTCAAGATGCCGTTCTGTGCTCGGAACACATCCTTGCCATTGTCCTCGAGCAGAGTCCAGCCATGGTCGGACAACTCCCCGTCTTGGGGAAAATTCTCCTGCCAGAACACTGGCTCTGCCCAAACCGCCGTCGCCAAAAGAATGGAAAGAAAGACGGAATGTTTCATTGCCTTCAATTCGGCTTGTATTTGCTGGGGGCTTTCCAGTAGTTTCCCCACCAGTAGGTGTAGTATGGCTCGGTATAGGAGATGCTCGGGTCGCCGGCATGGGGAGTGTCGCGTCTGGTGCCTGGCTCCACGTGGCCATCCACATACGCCACATTCAGGGTTGTGGAGTTGTTGTGCCGAAACGCCAAGGTGTTCTCAAAGGGATTGATGGAATAGGTTATCTTCAAGAGGGAGTCAGGCTCGTAGGTGTTGGCGACAGGGTAGTTGCACTCGCTGTACGCACTGCAGCTTCCAGGGTTCTTGACCTGGTGTATTTTCAGCCACTGATACCAGTTCGTCTTGCCCTTATTATGCTCTTTCAAAGACCCCATGATGACCGTGTTGTCCCCATAGCTGTACCAGTCTTCCTTGACGTAGGCGCGCTTCTTGTCGCTTGGGCAGTAGCAGAACAGACCTGATTTGTTCGGCTTTTTCCAGGGGTTTTGCGGCAAATAGCCCTCATGTTGCCATACGGTAGGCCAGATGGAAATATCATCGTAGTTGCTGGTGAACCAATCCTCCCAGTCGTGCGTGTACATGAAGCAACAGGTGACGATCTGCTTTAGGTTGGACGAACAGCTGATGAGACGAGCCTTCTCCCGCGCCTTGCCCAGCGCCGGCAGAAGCATCGCGGCGAGTATGGCGATTATGGCGATGACTACGAGCAGCTCTATGAGCGTGAAGGAATGGCGACTTTTCATTACGGTGTCTCCTGGTTTGAAAATTACTCTCCTGTTTGGAAAACGGGCGGGATGCATGTCACTTTGGGTGCGCTCTGAAAATCGTGAAGGAGCATGTCCAGGGCGCACTGGCACATTTGCGGGTATTGGACACGCATGGACGGAATGCCGTGCAGTCGCACCAACTCTCCCAGGATGCAGTCGTAGCCTACGACCTGAATCTGTCCGTCCAGCCCCTCCTCCTCCAAACACTTCTGGAAGGCGAGGGCGATGGTGTCATTGACTGCTGCAACGAGGTCGGGCCGCCTTCCGCTTTGCAGGTAGCGTTTGGCGGCCAGGTAACTGCTGCGGAACTTGGCCTGGAAGTTGCCATGGCGCACGGTGTCGCACTGGATGAGGTCGCGCTCTTGGGAAAACTCCAAGCCGTACTCCGAAGCGGCCTTCTGGAATCCTTGGATGCGGATCTCGTAAGTCAGGTCACTCGGTTTGAGTGGCCATGTGGCAACCGCCACGCTGCGCACACCTCGGGCGATGTAGCGCTCCAGCAGGGCGTATGCCCCGCCTTCGTCGTCATTGACGACGGCCCGCACATTGTCAGGAGTGTGGTTCAGTTCCGCCATTTGGTTGTTCAGGAAAACGAATCTGTGCTGCGGAAAGCGCTTCGCCAACTCCAGCATGGGCAGGAAGAGACGGTTGCCGTACACCAGCATTCCCCTGAAATCAAAGGAGGGAATGCCCGCATAGAAGGGGATGTCCTTCGCGGGGTCGAGCATGCGCATGTAGGTCTCGGTTTCACTGTGCCTCATCTGGTAGGTGAGCCCACGCTGAATGCTCAGTCCCGTCAAGTCAATGTTGCTGTCCTCTGGGGAATACTCTTCCCACAAGCCGCAGAGAGACTTCACCTGACTGACCGAGCGCGCGCCGACGAATGTCCCGCGTTTGGGGCGACGGAAGCAGTACCCGTCCGAAACCAGTTCTTGGAGTGCGAGGTCGGCTGTGCGCAGACTGACTCCCGCCGCCTCCGCAATGCGTTGCACGCTTGGTAGAGCCGCCCCATCCGGCAAACCTGTCTGCCGGATGTAGGCCAGAATTGCCGTCTTCAGTTGCTTGCCTACCGGGATGGGCAGCCTCCTGTCTATGGAAATTGCTAAGGACATGGGTGAAGGTGTTGTTGGGTATATTATACAATTAAATTGACGATTTTCAAATTCTTTGTCAATTTTATTTTCTCCAAAGAATCGAATCCTGTGCAGCCACGGTGAGTTCCCGTCCGTCAATCCGGAAGGTGACGGCGGTGTGGTTGCGGTTGAAGACAAGAAGGCGGTCCTCCTGGCCGTCGGTCAGATGGCGCACCGTGACGCCTTCTGGCCATTTGCGTGAGGTGACTCCCAGCATCTTGGCGAGCATGGTGCGGGCTATCGGGAAGAGTTCGTGGCGCATGGCACAGTCGCCCAGCGCGAATCCCACAAGGAACCGGTTGTCGAAGGCGGTGATGGCGGGTGTCCCGTCCTGCCAGGTGGCCATGGTGGCGGCGCCTTCACCTGGTTCGAGAACGGCGTGGAAATTATTGGCCGGAAGAGTGATGGCCTGTCCGTCAAAGCG
Source organism: Victivallales bacterium (assembly GCA_017431185.1). The sequence goes on from JAFRLP010000273.1 coordinate 7,561, forward strand.
GGCCGTGTAGGGGCCGTGGATTGCCGCCTCGCGTGATTGGTATTGGCAATGGAAGAAGTCGCTCCAGCCCTGGCCCGGCCACGGGAAGTTGATCCAGGTGTTGCGCTGACGGAGGGCAAACCCCTCGTCGGCCACGACTTTGCCGCCCCTGGCGACAAATCTGTCGAACAAGGGACGCCAGGACTCAGGCACGATGTACATGGCCGGCAGAATGATGGTGTCGAATTCGTCAACGCGCTTTGGCAGGGCGCGGGAATCCACGAAGTCGGGCACCAGCCCAAGCGAGTGGAGCAGGGCGTGAAAACCCCGCAGTTCCCGCTTGTAGAGGTACATTTCGTAGGGGGTGTTCATGGACCAGTTCCGGGCGGTGTTCTCCACGCGGTTGATCATGTCGCTGCTTTGGTCATAGACGATGGCAATGCGGTCTGTGACCAGGTGCGCCCGATGCAGGAAATCGGCGTTCTCGGCGATGACGGCCCCGCAGCGTTGCCCTTCCAGAGACGGGGCCTTGAAGGAGCCGTCACTGTTGACCAGCCCGGCCAGGTCGCTCTCGTTTCCCAGGCGCTCGGCACGGTACTGCCAGTACACCAGTCCTTTGGAGCCGCCACCGAGGGTGGCCATGATTTTGTAGCGCAATTCCGTGTCGGGAATGCGCGGCTGCCAGGCTCCCCAGTCGGGATACAGCTCGAAAACCCAGAAATCAGGGCAGATGTTGCGAAGCCAGTCGCAGAAGAAGAAGGGAAGGGATTGCTCCTCGGGATGCTGGAAGGACTCCCCGCAGGGGAAACTCGTGCCGTAGAAGGAGAACCCTTTGGCGTTCTCAAAGTCGTCCGACCCGTCGCCCGCCACATCCTGGAAGACCGAGCAGCTTCCCACATGGGTCATCACCTGATGCTTCGAGTCCAGGGATTGGACGAGGTTGCGCACCTGCCTGATGCGGTCTGTCACGCGGGTCAGCGCCCATTTTCGCCATAAATACAATTCAGTATAATCAATGGGGCAGCCAGGCGTGGTGACGGAGGCAAAATCCCCCCACCCTTTGCCGAATTGCCTGTTCAGGTTTTCAATGGCGCCGAATTGCTCACGCAGCCATTGCCGATAGGAGGCAAGGGAGTGGGGGCAGCAGCATTCGCCAATGGGGCGGGTGCGCGGCTCGTTCCAGACGCTCCACAGCAACAGGTTGTCGCTGTCGCGGTAACGCTCCACCGCCTTTCTGGAGAACGCCAGGGCCCGCTCCATGACCTTGGGGTTGTCGAAGCAGGGCAGCCATCCGCCAATGTAGAAGGCTCCGTTGCCCCGCCGCTTGATGGGAAGCCCGTCCAGTCCGATGCGTTCACCATCCAGGTCGTTGTACACATAGTCAGGAGCCGTCTCCAGCATCAGCTGGATGCCGACCAGCAGTCCGTGCTTTCGGGCCAGTTCCATCAGGCGGTCAACGTCTGAAAAGTCGTATTCGTTGTGGCGCGGCTCGTTTTTGCGCCATTGCACCCGAAGGATGATGGCGTTCAGTCCCAGTTCCTTGATGCGGGGCATGTCGCCCTCCCACTCCTCCGGAAGGGGGGTGGGGGCACGGTAGTACTGTGTGCCGTAGATGTAGGGAGGTATCTGCATCGGTGTGTCGTCAGTTGCGGATGAAAATGAATTATACCTGATTTTACTATACCGTCGGGATGATTATTGTCAAGCGACAAGGTAAAAAAATACGAAAAAAAGCAAAAGTGTCCCCGAAGCGGCGACATCGCCGTGAAAAGTGTATATAGTATGTCGGTATGAGAAAACGTTTTCAAGTGCAATCAAAGTACAGGCAAGACACCCATGAGATTGACCGCTGATTTCTTTTTGGCCCTGCGGTATCTGCGACCGAAGCGCACGTTTGTGTCGGTCATAACGCTGTTGTCCATCCTGGGGCCGGTCCTGGGGGTGGCGGTGCTGATCATCGTCAGTGCGGTGATGGCCGGCTTCGACCGGGACATCCGGCAGGGCATCATTGACATGCAGGCGCATGTCCAACTGTATCCGCTTTTCGAGCCAAGCGTCGTCGAACCAGACAAAATCATCAGTCAACTTAAGGAGATTGACATTGTGGCGGCCCCGCTCATTGAGGGCTCGGCGTTGGTGCAGGTGTCAGGGAACATCGTGCCAAAGGTCGTCAAGGGGATTGTCCCCGAACAGGAGAGGTCGGTCTCCAATCTGGCGCGCTCAATGCTGGCTGGACGCTTCGAAATCAAGGACGGCGAGGCAATCGTCGGCGACCGTCTCGCCGCGCAACTGGGATTGAGGCTTGGCGACAGCCTGCTTATCCACTCTCCCGCGCGCCTGACCCAGAATGTCCAGTGGAAGGACGATGGAACCGTCGATGTCCGGTCGCCTGACGACCTCTACCTGCCCGAACAGGTCCGCATCGTCGGTCTATACTCGATGGGTGTGGCGGACTTTGACGACAACATCGTCTTCCTTACCTTGGACCAGGCGGCGGAACTCTTCGGCAAGGAGTGGGACACCGCCAGCTGCATTCAGTGCAAGGTGCCCGACCCGATGAACATCGAGCCTGTGCAGGAGAAGATAAAGCGCATGTTTCCCCGTCTGGAGGCCTTGACCTGGAAGGAACGCAATCGGATGCTGTTCGGGACTTTGCGGGTCGAGAAGAACCTGATGACCTTCCTGATGGCTTTCATCGTGCTTGTCGCCTCCTTCAGCATCGCCGCCACGCTCATCACCGTGGTCGTGCAGAAGACCCGCGAGATTGGGGTGATGAAGGCCGTCGGCATGTCCTGGCAGATGGTCGCCAGGGTGTTTTTGCTGCAAGGCGCCATCATCGGCGTGCTCGGCACTTTCTTCGGCACCATGCTTGGACTGCTCATCATCGCCCTCCGCGAGAAAATCGCCGACCTGTTGAGTTGGCTCATGGGAACGGATGTCTTTCCCGCCGAACTCTATCATCTCCGCAAAATACCCGCCCTGGTCACCACTGGCGACCTGACGTTCATCGTTCTGCTTTCGCTGGCCATCTGCGTGCTGGCCGCCGTCGTCCCCGCGCTGTATGCCTCTAGCCTGGCTCCAGCCCATGCCCTTCAGGAGGAGAATTAACCCATGTCAAAAACAGATTGCATCTACACCCTGAAAGGCGTCTGCAAGGACTTTCGGATGCGCCAGGGAGTCATCCATGTGCTGAATGGCCTGAGTCTGGAGGTGGAGCGCGGGCAAAGCGTTGCCCTGGTGGGACGCTCCGGCTGCGGAAAAACCACGCTGCTTCAACTTCTCGGCGGTTTGGACAGGCCGACTGCGGGGCAGATCTGGCTGGATGGGGAGGACTTGGCGCAACTCCCCTCCTCCCGTCTCACGGAACTGCGTCTGACCCGCATCGGCTTCGTCTTCCAGTCCTACCATCTGTTTCCGGAACTGACCTCGCTGGAGAATGCCCTGCTGCCCGCGTTGCATTACGGGCAGGACCGCGGCGCGGCGGAACAGCGAGCGAGACGCTGGCTCGGGGAGTTCGGCCTGGAGTCTCGTCTTGACCACCATCCCCGAGAACTTTCAGGGGGTGAACAGCAGAGGGTCGCCATTGCCCGTGCGCTCATCAATGACCCCGACGTCATTCTGGCGGATGAACCTACGGGAAACCTTGACGCCAAGGCTGCCGCCGGCATCATGGACATCATTCTCCGCGTCTGCCGCGAGGGACATAAGACCCTCCTGATGGTCACGCACGACCTGGAACTGGCCAGCCGCGCTGACCGCACCGTCAAACTCGGCTGAACTGCGATGAGCATGGTCTGGTTCGATACCCATTTCCACATCTCCCCCGAAAAGGAGGTTCTTGCCGAGTCAATGTTGGCGGAGGCCCGCACGGTCGGCGTGCGACATTTCCTGATTCAGGGCACCAGCCTGGAGGACTGCCCCGTCGCGGCCAGGATCGCCCGGCGGGAGGACGGCGCGATGGCCACTGTCGGCCTTCATCCTGAGGCTGTCGAGGAGTTCACGGACTTGACGCCTTGGCGGGCTCTGCTGGCTGCCCCAAGAGTGGTCGCCGTCGGCGAGATTGGCTTGGATTACCACTACGGCGCGGAGACGGCTGAACTGCAACGCCAGGTCTTCGCCGCTTTCCTTCGCCTGGCCGCCGACACGGGCCTGCCGGCGGTCATCCACTGTCGGGATGCGTTTCAGGACTGTCTGGCACTGGTGAAAGCCAATCTCCCCTCTGGCCACCCTTTCGTCATCCA
>JAFRLP010000274.1 GCA_017431185.1 Victivallales bacterium
CTCAACATCAGAAAGAGGAACGCCGCAAGCGGCTCCCGCCGGAGAGACATGCTTGAAGGAGGTTGCCGCGGGAAGGTTCGTAGCAGCTTTCAGTTCCTTTACAAGCTGCCAGCCGTTTACTGCCACGGCGCTGGGACGAACCCGCTTTTCATTCATGCTGTCCATTGTGTTTCTCTCCGCATTGGTTTTGGATTTGACACTAATATACACCCTGCGTGGCCATCCTGCAACAGACTTTCCCGTCTGCGCGGGGATGCCGCATGAGCGGCGTGTTTTTTGGCGTTTTTTCAATTGCACAGGTGGAAAAACTCGGAAGGTGAGGATTATATTATTCGGAGGCGGTGATTTCACAACTACTGGCAATTACCTCATAAGGGTGAAAATGGGTGACGGAAAAACGAAATCAGGCGTGCCTTCCAGTTTTTTTGACAACTACGCCATTGTCTTTGCGGGCGGTGGTGCGCGTGGAGCATGGCAGATTGGTGTGTGGAAGGCGATGAAGGAGGAACTTGGGCTTCCGCCTCCCGCAGTGGTTTCAGGCACTTCGGTGGGGGCCCTGAACGCAGCCCTGTTCTCCCAGGGAAATCTGGGGAAAGCCCTGGATGTGTGGCTATCCATTGACACTGTCAAGGTATTGAACGGCTCCGAACGGCGTGCCAGCTGGTGGTTAAGGCAGTTGGCCGAGAGTGTGAAGGAAAAAGGCTTGACGTTGGGCAGGGGATTTTTTTCTTTGTTTCCGGCGTTGTTCAAGCTATGCTCTGGCAGTCTTTGCAGGGCAGATGGCCTTGCTAGCCTTGTCTCCCACGGGGTGACGTGGGAGGAGGGGGCTTTTCCCATTCCCGTTTTCATTTGCGCCAGGAACAGGGACAAAGGGGAAGTCGAGTATTTTTCACTGAACGACTCCTCGTACACCATGGAGGAGCGACAACGGCTGCTCCGTGCATCGGCCTCCATTCCTGCCATTTTTCCAGAGGTTGAGGTGCGTAGGCAGATTTACACAGACGGCGGATTTCTGAAGAGAACTTTCCTTCCCTTTTGCGGATGCTCACTGAAAAGCATAGACAATGTTCCCTTGACACCCATTGCCGAGAAATTTCCGGAGGTGAGGAATATCCTGGTGCTTGGTTTGAAGCCAGAGGAGATGACCTACCGCGACAGCGGGGATTTCCGTGATTATCAGATTTTTCCGATGACTCCCGGAAAGGCCTTGGGACCGACATGGTCTCTGCTTGACTTTTCCAGGAAGCATAATGAAGACCTGATCAACGCCGGAATGGAGGAGGCGTGTCTGTGGCTTGGGAAACTTGCGCACAACGCCACCGTTGTTCCATTGAGACGTTGGCGGAAAATGGAGGCGGAACTGGCGAAACCTAAATCTTTGGCCCAAAAACTCAGGGATGGGCTGAAGTTCTGGCAGGATTACTTGGACAAGGAGCAGGATGCCTTGGACAAACTGAAGGATGCCGCCTGCATGCCCGCATACGAGAGGTGGTGCAGGAACAATCCGCTGCCTCCACTTCCGGAAGCGGCGAATCCGGCAGCGGAAATTGCGGAAGCGCTCGGAAGGCATGGCGACCTTTGTGCAAAAGCCAAAGATGATTCTGGGGACCTGATGAAGACAATCAATGAACTCCTCGCCAGCGTCAAGGAGAGTAATACGCAGGAAGTCGGTCTTTTGGAAAAGAACAGCGCCAGGAAACGGAAATTGGTGGATAAGGTTCACTCGGCCATCGCCAACTTTGCGACATCCTTGCCGGATACCCTGCAAAATCTGATGGAATGCCAGCAGATGCAGTTTGAGCAGCTCAACATACTGGCTGAGGTACAATGCCGTCAAATCGAGAGAAGCCTTATTGGGCATCTTCACGAATGCCGAAAGACGGGTCGGGAACGGTGCATTATATGGAAAGGGGGAACGTGCCCCGGCTTGCCGCCTGTTCCGCCAATGTTCCAGGGAGACAACCTCAATGAGCCAAATTATGCCCTGGAAGCCGCCATGCGGGCTCCCGAGAATCTAATCTTCTATTCTGGCGAGACTCTGGCGCAGGCCCTGGCGCAGGGCATTACCTGCGAAAAGGCGAGCGCCGAATTGCTGGCCGAACTGTTTGTCCGTTATGCCTTGACGAGCGATTCGCAGTGCAGGAGGATAATCAAACAGTATTTGACCAGTGATGAAATCACCTCCTTCGACTTGCTGATGACCCAGGACAGGAGCATTGGGGAACTGCTGAACGGGGAGAGGAGATTCTGGTCGTCTGGGGATAATCCGCTGTCACGCTCTTGTCGCGACGCGCTGAAACGTCGCCTGAACCGGCTGTTTGACTCGCAAGGCGCCGATGGCTGTCTGCCATTGCAGGTGACGTATGCCGAGGATGCGCCAACATCAGTTCGCGCCTGGTGGATTCCCTTCCGCATTGATTTGGAAACGGCGGAATCGGCTATGGTGGATTTGGATGGACAGGAACTCCATACCGTCGATGGTCAGACAGTCGCCAGCCGATGCATGTCCAAACTGGGGTTCAAGGCCAAGGTCACGCTGTTCGCCAGAGACCTTGGCGGGCTGCGGTGCCTCCCTGTTGGCTTGACCCTGGCATTGCAGGTCGCCGCCTGGTCGAAGCAGGAGGACGGACTGCCGCGCCTGAATCCCTTCTCTCTCCTGCTTGTCGGGGATGTTGACGCGGATGGACGGCTGGCCTCCCTCCCTGGCGGCAATGTCCTTGCGGACGATTGGAGGCTGGGAGGGCAATCCACTCTCCTTCCGGTTTCCCCTTCTGACGCCTCGACGGTGAAGTCTCCCATGTGCAAGGCTCTGTTTCGTTTGCCGACCAGCAAACTGAAAATCGAGACGATTGCTCTGGAGACAGGAAAACGTCTGGCGGAAATCCGTGATTTTCTGCGCGAAAAGGTGGAGGGTGCGGTGGAATGGAGTACGAAATACGCTGAAGATCGCATTCTTTCCCTTGCCAAAGAGATTCACGATGAGAATGTCTCCGGCACGGATTGGTCACGTCTGGAGGCGTTGCTGGAGAAGGCGAAACCCAATAGGCTAAAGAGGCCTTCCGCCTATCTTTGGTGGCTGTTGCTGAAATGTCAATGCTACTGCGCGGGGGGAGATACCGTCAGGGCACGTAAAATCAAGAGGAAGGCAGACGAGTTTGCTCGGGACGCGGATGGAGAACTGGACCGTGACGTTGTATTGAGGGTGCTGCTTTCCCTGCTGGAGATCCTTCAGGACGAGGAGGACTTTGACGCCCTCCGGTCTGAGGCCGAAAGGGTGGAACCCCTGCTGGCTCAGATGTCTGATGAACTAAAACTGCGCTTTTATGGCACCCTCGGATATGCCAACATTTTTGGGGCCTTGGCCAAACGTCCGGGTTTTTCGTCCAAAAAGGCGAAGGAAGATTGCCAAAGGGCCTACAGGCTGGCGAGGGAGACGGAAGACAACGCACGGTACGCCAACTGCCTGTTCTTCTGTCAGTCAGTCATTGCCGCGGAAAGTGACGATGCGGAAGATGCCGCAGACGCGGAGGAGTGTTTTCTGATGGCTGAAAGCGAGTGCAGGAGACTGGCCAGAGAGGAGAGCAATGTTTTCAAACGAAATCAGAGGCATCTTATGCGTTTTCGGACCTTTGTCTGGTACCGTCAGCTTCTGGCGCATGGGAAGCCGCTGCATTTTCAGGAACGTGCGGAAATCACAGACATCCTGGAGGATGAGGAGAAGGACTGGACAACGGCCGTCATCGCCAAATGCATGGGGGCCCTGTATGCTTCGCAGTCCCGGGGCGACGAGGCCACCCGTTGCTTTGAACTCGCCTTCTCCGCGATGAAAGACATGCATCTCAATGGTGTGACAACTGTTATCCTGCTCACCATCTACGCCGAGGGCTATCGCTCCTTGGGGAGAGAGGAGTGGCTGGAGGCCGCGCGCGACATTTGGCGCAGGCTTCCCGAAGGCAAGTTCGAGTACTCCAGGCGTCTCTGGCAGGACTATCTGGCTAACCCGCGGGAAGACAATTTCCCTGGACTTGGATTCTGGTACTGATTCCTTGAAATCAATTGATCGCAAACAACAGGAGTGACGATGATTAACGACGTTGAATTGGATTATTGCCGTGCAGTCCTTTTTGAAGGCCATGTGCGGATGGACAAGAATGGGGCCCTTGACGAAATGATACGTTCGTATGGCCCGGAATACATGGATAGAGTCCAGTCCCTGGACTGGGGGGTGGAAAGGGTGCGGTCACTGGCCAGGAAGGCAAGGAAGCTCGCGCTGAAAGGGACCCCCTGGGGCTCCCTGGATCTGGAGAACCTTCTGCTGTCGGCTAGAGATGCATGCGGAGCCGCAGGGCGCGAATACGTCCAGGTGGCGTTTCTGGAGGCCACCGGCGGACTCGGGGGCCTCACTCCCTCCGTCCAAGAGGACTCTTCGGAAATCACCCTTGACCTCTCTCGATTGTTCCCCCTTGATTGCTTTCGGTCATTGGATGATGAGGAACAGGAGGGCATTCCACTTGCAACTCCCTCGCCCAGTTCACAGGGACGCCCGACTTCCTTGGACAATGGGGGGCGGAAGGGCATTCCAAAGTCCCCGTCGCGGCCGGCCTCGGCGAACATAACACAGCCAGACCTGCTGACTGCGGGCAACCCCCAGGCAAAGCCAGGGGCCGCCACTCCAAAGGCGCCGGCGAAAACCGCACCAAGACCCGCATGGCAGCCGCAGGATGGCTTCCCTGTGGGATGGAAAAGGGGACAATGCGGTTGGCGGACGTCCCAGAGGAGTTGTTCAAATCCTTTCGGCGAACGCATGTATGAGTACTGCAAAGCCGGTTTATGGGATGGCCCGGATGGAGATGTTCGGCAAAAACGCCTTGTCAGGGAAATTCAGCAGTTGCGGTATATATCGAAAAGTGAATTGGACAAGGCTTTGGCCATTGCCGAGGCTTGGCTGAAGCGCGCCAGGAAACTGTTGAGTCGTGTGCGCCAGGAACTTGCGGATAGTGAGCCGCCGGAATTGACGAAAGCCTTGCGCGATGAGGTCGTGGGCATGGGAGGACCCTTGCAGGAAAAAGCCAATAGAATGGTCAATGACGAAATGCAGCGTCGGATGCGTCGGCCATTGATTGAAACATATAAGGTGGACATCAGGCCTGAAAAGCCAATGTTGAACCAGGGGTTGCAGGAAATTCCCTTGCCGGAGGGGGTGCCGTCCGCACCAAATGCCGTCACCTCCGATTCAGGCAGGAAAGACGTGTGCAATGACATCAGCGCGCTTGGGGATGCGCCGCATTGGTGCCTCTATGTGGATGAGTCCGGCAGAGAGTTCGACACCAACGGGCGAGGGCTTGTCGCAGGCGTGTTGTTTGACGCAAGGAATCCATTGCCGGAACAACCGCCGCTCCATGCATCCAACGATTGGACGGAAGATGCGCTGGTCGCAGGCGACAAGGCCATTGAGGCATTGCTGCAACATAGGCAATGCGGTGTTTTGGCTCTCCCTGCCAAGGCATATACCTCCGCAACGGGGTGGGCCAGCATGGTTGCCTCGTTCATTGAGCTGGTCATGGCAATGCTTCCCTTGCCGAAAGACGACAAGGAGACGGCCTTGACGGTGTATGTGGAGCAGAAGGGCGATTATGCCTCCTCGGCGAACTTCGGGTTCTTGGCTGACGCCTGCCGTTACAATTTGATGCAGCATTTTCCGCAACGAGCCGATCGAATCAAACTTGAGATGAATGTCATGGACAAGACATGCCCCTATAATGCCTATCCTGACCTAGTGGCTCATACCTGCTTTACTGGTTCTTCTCGGTTTGGCAATCCGGTTGCCAGGCAGCGCTTTGTGATAACGGGTTGGGAGGGCGTCTGTTTTCTGGACCACTCGATTGAGGAACTGCGTGATGCTTTGTCGGCTTTCCAGAGCGGCAATCTCCTCTCCACCAGGGACTGGAATCATCTGCTGGCGAAAGGCGCCTGGCATAAACCTGGCTTGCTGGGGGCGTTGTTGAAGTCCGTGGGAAAGGAGGCCCAGAATGACCCGAAGTGCTGGGAACAGTACTTGGAGGCCACGATAGAGCACCTTTCCTCCAAATCACTCAATCTCCGCCAGCTTCGTGACCAGTTGGACTGGCTCAAAAACTATCAGCCCCTTTCCGCGCATCTTCCGCCTCGTGTCCAATTGCTGTGGCTGACCTCAAAACTGGCAGAGGCGAATCACCTGGGCCAAATTAGCCAGGAAACCCCCGTGGTCAGGGAATTCCAGAGACTCTCGCAATTGCTCTTCCAGGAGGATGCCCCGCTGGTCTGCTTTGCCCATCTGCACCTGGCTGTCGCCCAGACCAACGCCTTCCAGTTCGAGGAGGCACAGCGCATCCTGATGGAGTACACTGCCCTGGCTGGCGTGAAGACGGATGAGGAAGCCTCGGTTTCCGTCCGTGTCCGGCAGGCGATGAAGGCGCTGAACCCCGCCATTCCTGGTCTGCGCTGCTACGGCCAGATGCTCTCCTCGCTTGGCCAGCATGAGGCGTTCCAGGGGAACAACCAGGCAGCCGTGGAGTACTTCCACCAGGCCATTTCATGCTTTGGGCAACTTACCGAAGACCAGGCGGGGGACATCGACCAGACACGTGCCTACCTGGTCACCTCACAGATGGACTGCGCCCCTGATGACCAGGAGACGAAAACGGAGCTGGAGCGCTATTTGGGTGCGCCGTTGGTTGAGGCGGCCCGTCGGCTGGCCGCCTCCGATGAGGATTGCGACAAATACCACCACCACATTCTGTTGCGTTATCTGGTGCTGGGCAGGGCGCCTGAGGCAGTCCAGGCATACCTGGAACAGGCCTCCCGATGGAAGGTCGGCTACGGCCACCCCTGGGAGCTAATCGAGTTCTATCGGGCTTTGCTGGTGGTTTCCGCCCAGAAACGGCTGTCGCACCTGCACAAGGCCCTGGACATTGCCCGTGAAGGCGGATTCACCCTTCTGGTCATCGCCGCCGTCATTTTGGGCGCCTTGTCGCTGGATGAGGAATCCGCCCTGCCGGAACTGGCGAAAGCGGTCTCCGGCCTGGAGCGGAATCAGCCAGAGTTAGGCGCGTTGTTTGCCCCCCTGAAGGAGCAGCCGACCCGCCGCCTGGCGCCTTTGGCGCTGGCGCAGGCGGTGCTGCCCTTCAATTTCCGTTAAGGAGAACGCATGGTTGAGCCATATATTCGCAAGAAAGATTCGGACATGTTACTTGAGCAATAACTTGGCGATGGCCTCAACTGTTTCTGTTTTTTTCTCACTTCTGTTCGGTTTCCCATAAAGCCAATTCCAGTTGATTTTGTCATGGAATGGGCAGCGGTTGATTGGGCAGTCATTGCTTTGGTAGCGGTTTCCCTCTCCGAATTGGATGACGGTTAGTGTGTCGTTCTTTGCATCCACGTCACGATAGACGACCTTGATTCTATGTGCCTGGGCAACGAGTAGCGCTGCTATGCCCATGAGGCGGTTCCCGCCTGTATTGCAGATGATATGGTCGTCATAAGCCTGCTCAAAGCCTTTGTCGAACGTTGAGTAGGCTTGTGATAAATCATGCGAATCCATCTGTTTCAATTCAACGGTTTCCTCAAATCCTGAAATGCTTTTCAGGATGCCTTGTATCAGCACCGCTTTGTCATGCGTCTGCGCAGAGTGCCATAGCATGACTTCTGATGGGTTCAGCAACAGGATGACGGAAAGCACGGGCTGTAAAGTCCCGCCGACGAGAACATGCAGCCTGGGGTTATCCGGAAGCGACACGCTCATCGCCTTGTCGATGCCACGCCCGGAAATAATGTTCCAGGCCTGTAAGCATGTGGAGACCAAGTGAATGTCATGGTTGTCTCGGCTTTCGATCAAGTCGCTCTTGTTCTTTTCCGGAAGCAGAATGCGTCGTTTCGTAGTCGCGAACAGTTTGTCCTTGGCGTCAATGCAGACCTTTTCCACGCTCTTGTCATGGACTTTGCCCGTTAGGAGCCAGTTGCACGCAAGTTCCTTTCGTATGTCCTTATGTAGCATGGCTCTGGCTGCCATGGCGAAGGCGAGTTGCCATGAATTGCCGTCAATTGCTTCGGTCATCTCCAGGAAATCGCAGGAAAGGAAAACGGATTGCTTTTTTCCTATGCATTCCGTGTCACTCAGAAAACGGCGATGGTCTTGGCTGTCGGTGAATGGGGAGTCGTTGATGACATAGATTCGCCAGGCCTGTGTCTGGTCTGCCTTGTCAGTGGAATGCTCTGCTTGGACGATGGTCGGGAAGCAGGCGCACGCGATGCTCTGACAATTCAAGAGTTCGTCAAGGGTCGGCGTCTTTTCTCCGAATGGCCGAAGCCTTTTCCATTCCTCCTTCAGTTCAGGCGTTTCCATTCCAATGACCTGACTGAACAGCAGCGCCTCGGCCCAGGCACGGAGAATCCTGGCCCTTGGTTCAATCTGCTGTTCTGCGCTCAATGGCTCAGGTGAAGTAAACCACAATAGGATGCGACGAATGACATCCTCCTCCTGATGCCTATGGAGAAATCGAAACGGATTTTTCATCATTCTATACAATGATGACTTGAATGTCATTGACATTCTTGATGTCAGGCACGCCTTCAATGATTGGCTCTGACAAGACTAGCTCCAACTGATTGCCGTTTGCGTTTGCGGCGCCAGTGCCGATAATGGTGTCGGCTGACTTCAGGCGGAATATCAGATTGGCGCCGTCATATTGCAAAACATCGTCACTTTGTATCGTCCAGACGAATTTCGGCAATTTTCCGCCCTTGGACACTGGCTCGAAATCATCCGCCTCGGCAGTGCCTAGGGGCACAATGTTCTCGCCTTTGCCATGGAAAATGTAAACCTCGGAACGAAGCGCGTCGCCCGCCGCAGCCTGCATTGTTCCAACCTGGCGCATCTCTGACCAATCGGTCAATGCCATCTGGTGGAGGAAGAAAATCAAATTGTCCAGAGGACGGAATTGCTCCCTGTCCTCCGCCATGTAATTATTGCGGATATCCGAAATGTCTGTC
>JAFRLP010000275.1 GCA_017431185.1 Victivallales bacterium
ATGCTCTGCACCCGCTTCAGCAGCATTTCCGCCTTGACCGCCTTGGGAAGATAGAAGCTGTAGCTGTCCTCCATGATGCGTTTCAGAAAGCCGCTGCCCTCCTCGGGGTCCAAAGCCGTGATGAAGAAAATCGGCATGGTCGCATCCATTCCGCGGAGAATGTCGCGGAACACAAAGCCGTCCATGTCGCCCATCATGATGTCCGTGATGATGGCCTTGAACTGCTTGTATCCGCCGTCGTTCAGGAGGGTGACCGCCTCCTGGGTGGAGGCGACGCAGACCGCCGTGAATCCAATGAGTTTCAGTTTTGCGCTGAGCGTCAGCCTGATGAGCCGTTCATCGTCTATCACCAGGACTTTCGTTTTCTTCTGGTCTTCTGCTGGTTGGTTATTCATGGCCATTCAGGTATGGACAAGGGAGTGTGTCTTCCGAAATGCCCCCTGGCGGATTTTCGGGATGCATCCATGCCTGGATTTTCAGAATTTGGCGTCAGAGACTTCGGGCACGATGTCGAACACGCGGTTCACCTTGGTGATTTCAAACACGACCTTCGGCCCGGCCTGCAAGGCGGCCAGGACTACTTTCCCGCCACAGGACTTCGCTTTCTGGAGGACTTGCACCAGCACACCAAGGCCGCTGGAGTCAATGTGGGTCATCTTGCCAAGGTTGAAGAGCACATTGGTGCCCTCCTTTATCTTGCAGATCAGGTCATCACGGAGGCCAGGCGCCGTGGCCGCCACAAAACGGCCTTCAATCGTAACTTTCAGCAAATTGCCTTCTTCTGTCACATCGTACAACATAACCTCTTGCCTTGCGTATGTTCACTTGCTCCTTAAAACCAAGGTGGTTTTCCGTCCCGTAAATTTAGTTTGTCTTCTGCTTTTTGCAAGCCAGAAAAGGCTTTTTTCCCCATTTGAAAACACGCCGCCGGATTTGACAAGCGCATAAGAAGGGGTATAGTTAGGGGCGTTTTTGCGAAAAATGCCGGTCTTGAATACGGTTTCCCGGCGGAATGTCGTGCAAAGAAAGTGGAAAAATGAAACAGCGTTACCTTGATTTCCTGAACTCCATCGATTCCGGGCGCATGATGAGCCAGACGGAGCGGCTCTGGCGCGCCGAATTGGGGCAGACCACGCCGTGCCATCAGCGGGCTGCCGACCTCACCCTGGAACTGCTCCGGGAAAACGGACTGCCCAATGCGGAGAAAATCACCTTGGCCGCGGATGGAAAATCCGTCTGGCAGGACAAAATCGCCCCGCTGGGGTGGGATGCCACCATCGGGAAATTGACCGTGCTTTCGGGACCAGGAATCGACTCCCCTTTCGTCGCCGCCGATTTCCAGCAACACCCGTTTCATCTGGTTCAGGGCTCCTGTGCCACCACCCCCGGAGGAGAGACCCTTCGGCTCATTACCTTCGAGCAGATGCTCGCAGGACAAGACCCGACGGACGCCATGGTCATGATTCAGGAAAATGCAGGGCCTGGCTGCCCTGACCTGCAACATTTCATGGACTTGGGCGCGCGCGGAATCGTCACCGATTATGCCATGAATGCGGAGGACGAGCCGGACGGCATCCAGTGGAACAACGCCTTCACGGAGCGCGCCGATTGGCATTGCCATGCGGGTGAGCGCCCATTTCTGGCCTTTGCCGTCACGCCCAGAATGGGGCGTCGGCTGCGGCAGGCTGCCGTGCGCGGGGAGGTCAAGGTGCATGTGGAAAGTGACGGCAGACGCTATGAGACCACGGTTGATCTGGTGACCGCGCTGCTGCCAGGGCGTCGCCAGGAGGAATTCTGGATACTGGCGCACCTCTATGAGCCGCTGTCCAACGACAATTCGTCCGGGGTGGTCGCCGCGATGGAGATGCTGCGCCAGCTTCAGGCTCGCGGAGTGCCCGAGTTCTCGGTAAGGGTCATCTTCGGCCTGGAGATGTACGGCTTCGCCTCCTATGCCATGCTCCGCGGAGACAAAAACCTCTCAGCCGAGGTCATCGGAGCCATTGATGTGGACGCCATGTACCTGCGTGACGACTGGTCGCTGAAACTGCGCTGCGCCGCTCCCGCCAGTCCTTTCTATGGCAACTATCTGCTGCGGATGCTCCAGGAGGACCTGCAGGGGACTCCGGGAGTCCCTGAGATGACCTTCCTCAGCAGTTTTCCCTGCATGTATGACGATGATTCCTTCCTGGGCGATTCCACCATCGGGGTGCCGGTGCTCTGGCCCATCCGCTACGGCAAGGACGCCAGATGGCATAATTCCCGGCAAATCATGGATTACCTTCACCCGCGGGCATACGCCGTCGGCACGGCCATTGACCTGACCCTGGTGGACGCCATTGTCAATCCGCGTCAGGATTTGCTGTCACGGGTTGCCCGTCTGGCTGCGGAGGAACTTGCCGAGGAGCGCCAGCGCGCCGTAGGCTCCCTGCGGGAACATCTGGAATACCGCTGTCGTGTGCTCCGCCAGGATTTCGAGAATTTTGCGCGGGCGCTCCCGTCCGCCGCGCTGGAATCGCCTCGTCGGGAGCTGGAAAAGGTCTGCGCTGCCGCCCTGGCGGGCGCTGGCGGCGAACCGCCGCGTTCGCCCTGGCGAGAATTTGCGGACAGGATAACCCCGCGGCGCATCCGCACCGGCTTCCCCTTCGATTGCGCGCTCGCCCCGGTGGCGGAACGGGTCAAACTGCCAGGCAGTGTCCTCTACAGCCCCATGGCCGCCATTCTCTCGGACATGGACGGGAAGCGCACCCTCGCCGAGATTCTGCGGACGGTGGAGCACGAGATCTGCCGCATTCTCCCGGAGCGGGAACTGCGCAAATACATCCACACGGTCCTTTACCTGGCGGAACATGGATATGTCGCGCTGGACAATATCCCCAGTCTGGAGAAAGACGACATCGTCCGCGCTTTGCGCGAGGCTGGCGTGCGCCAAGGCGATTTCCTGCTCGTGCATTCCGCCCTGGGCGCGCTGGGGCACATCACCGGCGGAGCCGCCACGGTGGTGGAGGCGCTGAAAGAGGCTGTCGGCCAGGATGGCACCTTCCTTTGCGCCGTGCTGGGCTTTGCCTTCCCCTACATCGGCGGTCCCAACGCCAATCGCCTCTACCGTCCCTTCGACAAGGATGATGCGCGCTCCATCTGGACGGGGGCCCTGCCCCGTTTTCTGCTGGAGCACGGCTACACGAGAAGCCGCCATTACACGCATCGCTGGACAGGATGGGGGCGCGACGCAGAAGCGGCGTGCCGGGACCATGAGCCAGCGGATGCACCGATGGCTGAACGCAGTCCAATCGGCTACGCCCTCCATCACGGCGGCAAAATCATCCATCTGGGCAGTCAGGTCAGTTCGACCACCTTCTTGCATCTTATCGAGGACCGCATGGACTTGCCGGGCGTGGAGGACGTGCTGATCAAGGAGAAGCTTCCCAACGGCGGGTTCGCCGTCCACGCGGTGCCGCGCAATCTGCCTGGCTGTCGGGAGTTCTATCATGGGGATGAGGAGAACATCCGATTCTTCCAGGAGGCCCGTTCCGCTGGCCTGCGCATTTGCCGAGCCAAACTGGGACTGGGGGACGTCCGCGCCATGGACATGTCGGAACTGTATCGCATCGGCGGCCTGCTTGCCGCCAAGGACCCGTTCATCTTCCTGCACGACGAGTCTGCGGGATGCCTCTCCTGCAATCGTCTTCGCAGGAATTGGCGGGCCACTCATCCGCAATGAGCGTTCTTGCCGGTTGGACTTGCAATTGCCTTTCATTCCAATCCCATGTCGGCGACACGGGATTGGAATAAAGTCCAGAGGCTCTGAAAATCGAAAAAAAAATTCCGCGGTGATTTGACAAGCCATTCATCAGGGGGTATAGTAATCTCATGTTTACCGCTAAACCTAATTAAGAATCCAGCGGCGCTGAAAGAATGGTCAGACTCAAGGACATAGCAGGTCGGTTCGGCGTGTCGGCGCAGGCGGTTTCAGCCGTGCTGACGGGGCGGCGGCCTGGCTGCGTCTCCGCGCAGAAGCGCGCGGCCATCCAGGCGTATGCTCGCGAGTTAAACTACGCTCCAGACGCGGCGGCGCGAAAACTGGCCTTGGGGAAAACCGGCAGCATTGGGCTGCTGATGCCTTGGGTGAAATCACTGGGGGTCAGTCCGTCCTGGGGACGTTTTCTGGAGAAATTGCTTCCTGAGCTGCGCGCGCAAGGCTATACTCTGACTTTGCTGCCAGTGCCTGATAAAGACCCATACCGCATCAAGAAGGAACTGTCCCATGTGGTGGAGACCAGTAGCGTGGACGCCTATCTCTGCCTGGCCTCGTTTCCCGACAAGCGACTTCTGGAGACCTTGCCCCATCGTGGCGCGCCATTGGTGACCATGGCGTTGCCCTCGGATGACGTGCAGCGTGTGGATGGGGTCTTCTCCTCGGTGGAGATAGACGAGCGGCCAGCCGTGGAGCGCCTGGCGACGGCGTTGCGCGGCCAAGGCAGCGGCGTCGTCATCGGATTTGCGGGAGGCGTTGGCTGCCAGCGTCGCCATCGGCTTCTTGCCGAACTGACAGGCTACCCGTTTCACGGCATTCCGAGGAGCCTTCCATTCTCCCTGTACGACTGCATGGGTTGCGCGATGGAGGATGTGGAGCGGAACTGGAGCGCCCTCTCGCGTCATCGCGTCTGGCTGCTCCAGAACGACCGCATGGCGTATGGGGCGGCGAAGGTCATCCAGCAGCATGGGCTTCTGCCTGGACGCGACATCCTTCTGGCGGGTTTTGACGATTTGGAGGAGGACTCGCCCGACGCGCTCATCACTTCGGTCCGTCCTCCTTACCAGGAAATGGCGCAAGGCCTGGCTGAATTGCTGGTCAGCCAAATCAAAGCCCCCACAACAACCGCCATCCAACGGGTTTTTCCCGCCAGACTCATTGTGAGAGCCTCCACTGGCGACTGCTTTTCCAATGTTCCCCAATCATCAGGAGAATTCTGAAATGTCCAACAAACGTCAACGAATCGGCAAGCGGCATTCCTTCACGCTCATTGAGTTATTGGTAGTCATCGCCATAATCGCCGTTTTGGCGGCCATGCTTCTTCCCGCATTGAGCAAGGCGCGCGAAAAGGCGCGCGGAATCAGTTGCGTGGGCGAATTCCGCCAGTTCGGGCTGGCATTCGCGCTTTATCTGGACGATTACAACGGCTGCTACATTCCCTGTTCCCTGGACAAAACTTATGGCGGCTATTATCCGGAGTCGCTCATCGATTACTCCCATTGGAACTGGGCCTACCAGTTTCATGTCGATAAATACATCAAGGAGCCCAGGATGTTCATCTGCTCCTCCGCCATGCAGAACCCCAAGGTGTCGGACGCCCAGCGTCAGGGGGTCAGGGAGCTGTTCGGCGCCTACAAGGAGGTGTGCAGCCGCTACCAGCGCTGCACCAGAGGATACAACTACCAGTACATCGGCTCCTCCATATCCGTGCATTCTGACGATAGCCGCAAGAGACAGACGGCGACGGTGGGCGACCTGAAGAAGCCCGGCAGCACCCTCATTCTGGCGGAGACCCCATCCGCGTTCTTTGTGAATGCTCCAGCCGCCGATTACGAATCCAACCTCATTGAACCTCATCTGGGCTGCTGCAACATCCTCTGGGCGGACGGACACGCCACCGCCGAGAAGGGGGCCCTCAACGCCTTTGGCCGCAGAACCACCGTCTCCGCATCCAATCGTCCTGCCTTCGCCCGCAACCCGCCATGAAAAGTGCCATCCTTGCCCTCCTGACCCTGCTGTGCGCCGAAATCCTGTCGGCGGCCAGCCTCTTCACCCTGGACGGAAGCAAGACAGAGGCCTTGCTCGACGGGGCGGCGCTTCGCCCGTCGTCCACCCGCAACGTCGCTGTGGAGAACGGCGCTCTGGTTTTTCAGGGGGATGCACGGCTCGTCTATCCGCTGGCCATCTCCGAAAAGCACCCGCTGACGATGGAATTCACGTTGCGTTTTCTGCCGCTGGACAAACCAGTGACGGAACGGACGCTTCTGCCCATCCTGAGCCTCACCGACAGCCGCACCATCTTCTCTGTCTGTCTGGTTCACTATCCGAACCGAAAACAGCAGCTTTTCAACGTCACGCAGTTTCAGGCGGGAGACGCCAGGCCCGCCGTCTGCCAAATCAACGAGGCATTTGAGGCGGGACGAGACTACAGGGTCTGTCTGCGGCGCGGGAAAGACGCGCTGGTCATGGCGCTGGACGGGGTGGAGCGCCAACGCGTTCCCTGCGCAGCACCCTTGGCATCCAGCCTTTTGACGCTTGGAACGACCGCTTCCAAGCATCCATGCTCACATCTTGTCCAGGGAATTCGGATTGCCTGCCATGAACGCGAAAAACAGTATGCGGCGGAAATCCCTGCCAGAAAATACGCCTGGTTTGTTCGGAACGGCGCCCTGGAACTCACGGAAACGGCGGAAGGCCTGCAGGTGCGCTATGCCGGCGGGCCTGCGGCAAGACTGGTCGCCCGCGAAAAGGTCTGGCCCCGCGAGGGTGAACATGTCCGAGTCAACGGTCTGTTTCAGGTGAACCGGCGCGAATACGGCTCCATGATGCGGTTGAGCATCGGACGCCGAGCGCAGGCTCCCATTCAACTTATGTCGGGCGACCGTTGCCATGACCCGCAGATGCAGGTAAAGCCGATTGGCGAGCCTGAACGTTTTGACTTCTCCGTTGTGCCTGGCGAAGACTCGCCCCAGGAGTTCTCCCTGCTGTTCTTCGGCAATCCCCAGTGCATCACACTGAAAGGCGCCACCCTTCTCCGCAGCGAGAAGATTGTGCGCGAGAAGCGTGGCGCGCCTCAGCCGGAACCCAGAGAGTATGACCGCGCAAAGGTGGACGAATCCCTCGCCGCCCTGTCCCCCGTCACCTATCGGCTGGATAAGCGCGGCAACCGCATGGTTCTGCTTTTGGACGGCAAGCCCGCTGGCCTCGCCATCTACCGCCGAGGCCCCCACTATCCGTTTTGGACCCGCTACGGGGCGTTTCGGGATGCCGGCATCGACTTGACCATGCTCTTCGCGCACTCCAACAAGACCTCCAAGCAGCATGAACTAGGGGTTAACGGCCTGTGGAAGGGGCACGGAAAATATGATTTCTCCATGCTGGCGGAGGAACTTCGGGTTCTTCACTCCATCAACCCCGATGCGAGGGTCATTCTGGCGGCCAGCGTCTTTCCCTATCCTGACTGGGAACGGGACTACCCTGAGGCGGTGTTCACCAACGCCAAGGGGGAGAGGGGCTATGGTTGCGACACCGCCAAGGTGGTGTATTATGGCGAGGGGATTGCCAAAGCCCGCGCAGCCCGTCCCAGTTCCGACTTCACCGCCGTGCCCTCCGAAGCCAGCAAAGAGTGGCGGGACGAAATGGCGGCCTACTGCTTCGCGCTCGCGAAGTTCCTCCAGACCGACCCCGCAGGCAAAATCGTCTGCGGAATCCATCTGTGCAGCGGCGCCGATACGCAGTTCTTCCCGTATGACAGGGATGTCACCAGAGGGGAGGACCACAGCCCCGCAGCCGTCCGCGCCTGGGGAGACTTCCTGCGCTGGAAATACGGCACCGAGCAACGGCTGCGGACGGCATGGGAGGACGCCCAGGCCACTTTCGCCGCGCCTGTCGTGCCAGGCAACGAGGAGCGCGGCAACACCAACAGCGGAAAACAGACCACCCGGCGGGGACGGGACTTTGTGGAGTTCACCTCCCATGCCTCGGCCAATCTGCGCCTGGCCGCCTCCCGCGCCATCAAGGCGGCCTCTGGCGGCAGGCTCATGACGGGCTGCTATGCACCCCCCGCCAGTTCCGGAAACTATGACCTGGAACGGATGGCCGATTCGGCGGACGTGGACTTCTTCATTGACATCAAGCGCAATACGCCCTCCGGCTCCTATCTGCTGCGCAATAAGTTGTACATCGGCGAACTGGACCTGCGCGTGCCCGACACCTCCGCGCCTTTGGGCAACTATCTGTTTGACGAGCCGCTCTTCACGTATATCACCCGTTTCAGCATGGGGGAGTGTGTCCTGCGCTCTGGCGGAATGTTCCATCTCTTTGACATCGGAGAGCACTACTACTCCAAGCCCAAATGGCCAAAACTGTTCGGCAGACTTCAGCGGGAACTCACCGATTGTCTGGATGACTCTCTGCAGGTCGCACCCTCGTTGGGCGTCTTCTTCGATTATCGCGCGACAATGGGACGCACCTATTTCTGCGCCAACCATCTGATACTGACTGTCCGCCACGCCACCACCGACCTGGCCGAGCACAGCGGTCTCGTCACGCAGGAATATTTTGCCCGCGATGCCCTCAACCCCGCCCTTCCGCTTCCAAAACTGCTTTATTTCCCCTTCATGCCGAATTTCACCGAGGCCGAATTCACCGCGTTGCGCAGTCGTGCCGCCAAGGCGGGCTCCATCATCATTTGGGGATACTTCCGTCCCATTGTGCAGACCCAGACCACGACCTTGGGCGGCTTCACTTACCGCTACCCGGTCCGCCAGGATTCCCCTCGTCCGCCGCTCATTGCGGCCAACCATGAACTGACCAGGGGACTGGAGGGCAAGGTTCTGGGCAAATCCTACACTGCCCTGACCTATTTTCACACTTTAATCATGGACTATGAAATCCCGGCCGTGCTCGACACTCTTGCTGGGGATGAACTCCTTGCCCGCTACCCCGATGGCGAACCTGGCATGATTCTGCGCCGATGCGCAGAAGACGGGCGCATCGAGATTGCCAACGGCGCCCCTGGCGCGCTCTCCCCCGGATTCCTGCGCAATCTGGCTCGTCAGGTCGGTGCGCACGTGCTTTGCGACAACGATGACGTGGTGGCGTTTGCCTCCGCAGGGACGCTGGCGGTCTCCTGTGAACGCGGCGGCGACATCACCATTCACCTCCCGCCTGGCATGTCCGTCCAGAAATGCGTGACAGGGCATCAGTGGAGTGAACAGGATGGCGACCTGCGCTTCCATACGCCTCTGGATGGTGACAACGCCATCTTCAAGTTGGGGGTCGTAAAAAAATGAAGGCAACCGTTTCGGATTTGCCTTGAAGGGATTTTCCCATGGTCCGGCGGGCGTGACGCTTTACTGACAAACTGGTTTGGGAGTGCGTGCAAATGCAATCACATTCGTGGCGAAATAGGCTGATGCTGGTAATCGCGGCGGCGATATTCCTAGGACAGTACGCATTGAGTGCGCCAGGGGATTTCCAGGATTTTCGCGAGAAGTCCGCCGCGCTGGAGCCAGAGTCGGATGCGGATTACGCGCTGGGGCGTGAATTGCTGGCGGAGATGCGTCGCGTGGCCTTGACGAAACCCGTCATTGGCGGTCGCAAACTGTTTTACACGCAATGCGTCCCCAATCGCTTCATGCGGCTCTATTTTGCGGAGAAGAACTGGTTTGACCATGCGTTGTTTGACAACCGTCTGCTTTTTGGGGACACTCCGCATCAGTTCCAGGTCAAAAGCGGACTGGTGAATTGCAAGCTGCTGGAACTGTCTGGTCTGGATGGTCTCGGAACATGGTGTTACCATGCCAGGAATTTTGCCGTCTTCGATGACTTGATGGTGCAGTACCGCCGTTCCGGCGGCGCGTCATTGACCAATGCCATCACGCTTAGCGCCCGCACCGCCTGGTATGGTTCGCTGAACCATGAGGCGCTGAAATATGCCGTCAATTCGGAGTCCTGCCTGAAATTGGATGGCAAGCCAGCCATCTTCACCTATGCCATGGACAAGCTGTCGCCGTCCGAGGAGGTCAAGTTTGTCCAGGAGATTCGCGACGCCGTTGGCGGAGAGGTGGTTTTTCTGCATGAGGTGGGCTCGCTTCAGGGCGGGATGAAATCCGACCCCTATCATTACTTCTGCGCGCGCGGATGCATTCCAGCCACCTACGCATTGGCCTATTACGACAAACTCACCGAGTATCTGGCGGTTGGCGATGGGCTGGACTTCTGGAATCGGCTTACCCGCGCCGACCGGTCGTTCTATTACGAATACTATGATGATTTCGTGCTCCCCATGTTCCTGGCCGCCTGCGCGCAACCGGATTTCCTTGGGAAAAAGTACTATATGCAGCAACTTCAAGTGGGCTACAACGGATACGCCGGAAGCCAGACCATGAGCAGGGACGGCACCAAAACTCTCCGTGGCTATCTCGAACTCTGCCGAAAATACCCTGTAGATTTCATTCTTGGCGCTGAATGGGATGAGAACAATGAGGACACCTCGCTTCAGCCCACCGTGCTCAAACCCATGTCATCGCTGCGCATCCTTCGCTACTATACCGCCCTGTTCAAGGGAGAAAAGCCCACGCCTCTGGCAAACGATGACTTCTCTCTTCCCAATCTCATCATCAGCCACCCCTACCAGTTCCTGCTGGGGCGCGATTTCGAGGTCGAACTGCTCAATGTCCCCGATGGCGGTCCCTCCCTCCCCTACACTGTGGCTCTGGAACTTGTGGATGAGCATGGAGCGCTTGTCCATGGCCCTCTCACGCTGGCGTTTCCCGCAGACGAACTCACCGATCACACCATCAGGGTGCCCAGCGCGGAGTTGTGCCGTGCGCGCGCCTTGCGCCCACGCCTGACAATCACCCGCGATGGTCTCACGAAGATCATCAGCGACGGTCTGCCGCCCGCCATCATCCGCGCCACAGAGTGCTCGCTTTACAGCTGGGTATCCACGCCCCTGCGAAATCTTCTGCGTCCCTTTCAGGAGACGGTCAATTTCCAGAGCGAGGTGGCGTTGCCGGGAAAACCACCCATCTTGCGCGCCAATGCCAATCTGACATTCCCAGGTCATCCGCTTAACACCTTTGAGGTCGTGGCCAATGGCGTGGATGTTGCCGCCTTCGATCCCGGAAACGAGTTCCTGACCAATTCGCCTGACCGAAGGCTGTTCACCTTTCATGCCTGCTTCCTGGGCAAGGGAGAAAACCCCAAACAGCGCCTTTCCTTCCGCTATCAGGTGCGTGGCTCGTCTGGGGCCGTGCTGTTCGAGGGGGAACCCACCAGGTACGGTGTGTTCAACTACTCCCTTCCGTTCCGCCAGGTCCCCTTCAATGAACCGCTGGATCGGAAGATGAATGCCGGCTGGCATGGGGTGCCGCACCAGTTCTCCGTGCCGTTGGCCGACTTGGAGAAGGCCGTGTTCGTCATCAGCGGCAAGCGGGTGGAGGGCCCCAGGGACGGCGAGGGGTTCCAGTGGGAGTGCCCGTTGGGCAAATTGGGGGAAAAGGGCGTTTTCGCCAAGAACCTGGTGGATGGCCTGCAATTCGCATTGGAGTCGCAGGGACGCCTGGCGCGCCAGACCTTACCGCTGGAACGCGAGGATGTCCAATACGAATGCCGTCTCCCCTTGGAGGACCCCGAGACGGTGGTGGCCTTTCGTGCCGTCTCCTTGGACGGACGGGTGTGGTGGAGCCGCCCCTTCGCTCTGGGGCGGGACTCTGGACAGGACTGCGAAATCGCCATGCATGACGAGAAGGCTGGCCGCCGCGTCCTGCGGGTGGACTCGGTGCGCGTTCCTGTCCTTCGGTATCGCTTCGACCCTGAGGTGGCGGGCGATATCTTGGCGGCAAACTATGGCCGCGAGTTCAATGTGACGCTGGGCAATTTCTCCATGGCGGCGACGGGGTTGCGGGGGATGATGGGCTTCAAGCAGAATGTGCCCCGCTTTGCCTATGCCGCTTCCGTGCCGAACGGCAACGGCGGACCTGCACCGCTTTGGGAGAAATTGCCCGAAGGGGGATACGCTTTGCGCTTTCCCGCCGACGCCAACAGTTTCCTGAACATTCCTCCCGGCGCCATCCCGCAGCGGGCGGCCTTCTCCATGGAGTTTGAGGCGTGGCCAGAGGATGTGGCGCGTGACCAGGTTTGGCTGACCGAGCAGGGCCCCCAGTCCTACCTCTGCGGGTTCTGCCTTCGCACGGAGGCGGGAAGATTCGTGATCGATTTCATGCGGGCCCGCGAGGAGAAGGAGACCGAGAACGACAAACGAAGGACACACGTATTCTCGTTTGGTCCGAATGAAGGGCGCTGGAACCGCATTCGCCTAAGTTACGATGGCGGCAAATGCACCCTTGGCCTTGGTGATTTGCAGGAGACCTGGGCGGTTTCCGGAATGTCGCTCTGGAATGTCCATGCCGGCTTTGGCGGAAATGCCTCGCCAGCCACGCCGGGCGGTCGTCCCCGCCATTTCCAGGGACGGCTCAAATCCCTTTCCATCTCCCATCGGTTGGATTAGCCCTGTGCTTAATCAGCGTAATCCCTAAGTCACTGATATTGGCCAGACGCCGTATTGGCCAGTGTCAGAGAGTGATTGCGTTTTTTCTTCTGGCGAGGCGCCGCGTGACTGCTTGAAAACGACGCTTTTGCGTGTATATTATCTTTTTTGCGTATCCAAGGGCAATCTGTGTCCTTCTGTGAAGAAAACGAGGCTGTTATGAGTCAGGTCATCAAAAAGAAATTTCGGTGTCATCCCGAACCCAACGAATGCAAGGGGTGCGGGCGCTGCGTCAGCGCCTGCCCGAAGAAACTGCTGAAGCTGGGAACCTCCCTCAACGTCATGAGCGTGCCTTACGCCGAATATGTCGGCGAAGGGTGCATTGGCTGCGGCGCGTGCTTCTACACCTGCCCCGAGCCTGGAGCAATCACCGTCTTTGAAATCATCGGGGAGGAATAAGGCCATGGAATACAGCAACAAACTGCTGCTCAAGGGCAACGAGGCGGTCGTCTATGGCGCCCTGCTCGCCGGTTGCGACTGCTTCTTCGGCTATCCCATCACGCCTGCCAGCGAAATCGCGCAGACGGCGGCGGAGAAATTCCCGCTGCTTGGCCGCACTTTCCTTCAGGCGGAGTGCGAAACCGCGTCCATCAACATGGTGATGGGGGCCGCCGCCGCCGGACGGCGCGCCATGACCGCGAGTTCAGGGCTCGGCATCAGCCTCAAGCAGGAGGGGGTGTCCTACATCGCGACGATGGAACTGCCGTGCGTCATCATTGACGTCATGCGCGGCGGCCCTGGCCTCGGCAACATCGCGCCGGAACAGTCCGACTACAACCAGATCACCAAGGGCGGCGG
Organism: Victivallales bacterium; assembly: GCA_017431185.1. The sequence goes on from JAFRLP010000275.1 coordinate 13,104, forward strand.
ACACGGCGGCTACAAGGTCATCGTGCTGGCTCCTGGCTCGGCGCAGGAGATGTGCGACTTCGCGGGCCTCGCGTTCGACCTTGCCGACAAGTACCGCACGCCAGTCTATGTGCTGACCGACGGCGTGGTCGGCCAGATGCTCGAGTCGGTGACGCTGCCAGCGCCGCGTCCGCGCCGCGAATCGCCTGACTGGGCGCTGGACTTCAAGGTCAATCCCCGCACGAACTACCTTACGAGCATTTACATGGAGCCTGCGGACCTTGAAAAGGTCAACATCCACCTGAACGAGAAGTACGCGCGGATCGAGGAGAGCGAACAGCGCTGCGAGGAATACCTCACGGATGACGCGGAATTCATCATGACGGGCTTCGGCATCTGCGGGCGGGTCATCCGCACCGCCGCCGAGCGGCTGCGCGCCGAAGGCGTCCGCGCCGGAGTACTCCGCCCGCTGACGCTCTTCCCCTTCCCGAAGAAGGCGTTCCGAAAGCATGCGGGACACGTCAAAGGCTTCGTGTCCGTGGAGTTGAACAACGGCCAGATGATTGATGACGTCAGACTGGCAATCGACTGCTCGCGCCCCGTTTCGCTGGCGAATCGGATGGGCGGAAACCTGATCACTGTTGACGACGTGGTGCGCCACGTCCGCCAACTTGCCCAGGGAGGGAACTGAACATGACGGAAGTGGTGAAATTCGGTCGTCCGAAAGGCTTTTTCGAGACGTTTGAACGGCGTCCCGGCTCAATCAAGAAGAACATGTCCTACTGCCCTGGCTGCGGTCACGGCGTGCTGCACAAGCTCATCGCCGAGGCGATGGCGGACTTCGGCATCCAGGACAAGACCACGCTGATCAGCCCCGTCGGGTGCTCGGTCTTCGCGTACTACTACTTCGACTGCTTCGGGCTGCAGGTTCCGCATGGCCGCTCCGCCGCCGCCGCTACGGGGCTCACCCGCGCGAACCCCGAGAGCATCGTCATCGGCTACCAGGGGGACGGGGACCTTGCGGCGATTGGCTTCAACGCATTCATCCAGGCCGCGAACCGAGGCGAGAATTACTGCGTGTTCTTCGTCAACAACGCGATTTACGGCATGACCGGCGGCCAGATGGCCCCGACTTCCCTGCTGGGACAGAAGACCGCGACCAGCCCCTACGGGCGCAATGCGCTCACGGAGGGCTATCCTCTGAAGGTCTGCGAAATGGTCTCCCAACTGGAGGCGCCCGTGTATGTCGAGCGCGTGGCCTTGACCACACCCGCGAACATCCAGAAGGCGCGGCGGGCCGTCCGCAAGGCGATTCAGATCAACATGGAGAAAAAGGGCTTTGCCCTCGTGGAGGTTCTTTCGGGCTGCCCGATCAACCTCAAGCTGAAGCCGTCCGAGATGGACAAGTTCATCGAGGAGAACATGACCAAGTATTTCCCGCTGGGCGTGTACAAGGACGTCTCGGCGGAGCGCGAGCCTGTCAAGCGCGCCGTGCCAGTCTATGACCGCGAGACGGTCGAGAAGGTTCTCTACCGCGAGATGCCTGGCGGCAATGAGGAGCACGAGTCGCTGGATTCGGCGATTTTCGACCGTGAACTGCGGATTAAGATCGGTGGCTTCGGCGGCCAGGGCGTCCTGAGCCTGGGACTGATTCTGACGGCGATGGGCAAATACCGCAACCTCAACGTGTCGTGGCTGCCGAGCTATGGCCCCGAGATGCGCGGCGGCACCGCCAACTGCGCGGTGATCATGAACAAGGGCGCGATCGGGTCGCCGATTGTCGATAGCAACTGCGACCTGCTGGTCGTGCTGAACCGGCCTTCGCTCGAAAAGTATCTGCCTGAACTCGGCGAACATGGCGTGCTGATGTACGACAGTTCGACGATCAAGGATGCGCCGACGGTCAAGCCCGGACAGAAGGTCATCGCCCTGAACTCCGGCGACATTGCCGAGGAGTTCGGCAATCTCAAGTGCGCCAACGCCGTCATGCTCGGCGCCATCGGCGCGATGCTTACGAAGTATTACCTCACGCCTGCGGATGCGGCCAAGTTCCAGGAGACCGCAGCCGCCGCCATCGCCGAATGTTTTGAGGGCAAGGAGAAGGTCATCGCCATGAACACCGAGGCATGCAAACTCGGCTTTGACAAGATGCGGGCCTTGCTCCCGTAGGCGCTTTTCTGCAACAATTCAGTGCCCATGCCTGGTTTGACATGGTCGGAACCAGATTCGCCATCAGAACTTGGCGCGCCTAGCGAGAGGCCTCGCGGATTGATGTAGCCAGGCCCTGAATAGCTGCACTTTGTTTTTGAACTTGTTCTCAATCACTTCCAGGAGATGCAAATTATGGACAGTCAGTTTGCCGATGTCGGTGGCCGTCTGCGGGAACTGCGCACGATTCTGGAGATTTCCGAATCGGAGATGGCGCAGATTACCGGCGTCAGCGAACAGGACTACCGTGACCACGAGGAGGGGAAGGTCGATTTCTCGTTCACCTTCCTCCTCCGTTGCGCGGAGCGCTTCGGCGTGGACCTCAGCCAACTGGTGACTGGACACTCGCCCAAACTCTCCAGTTACCACCTGAACCGCCAGGGTGACGGAATGCCCATCCGGCGCAAGGGCGGATTCGAGTATCTGTACCTGGCCTCGCTGCTGAAAGACCGCGGCGTGCTTCCGTTCCTCGTGAAGGCCCCGCCCCAGCCGGAAGACACACCCATCACGCTCCAGACCCATGCGGGCGAGGAATTCGACTACGTCCTCAAGGGCACGCTGAAAGTGCAGTTCGAGGACAAGGTCGAGATCATGCATCCCGGCGACAGCGTGCTGTACAACTCCTCCCTCCCGCACGGCGAACTCGCCATCGGCTACGAGCCCTGCGAGTTCCTCGCAGTGGTCATCAAGGGCGAGGAAGATACCCGGAAGACCTTCCTGCCCCATCTGCAGGAGGCCAGCGACCCCGCCGCCGCGCCGACGGTCTTCTACCATCGGTTCGTGGACGAGACTTTCGCGCCCGACGGCAAACTTGAGGCGGTCAAGTTCCACTACCCCGAAAACTACAACTTCGCCTTTGACGGACTGGACGAACTGGCGAAGAAAATCCCGAACCAGCGGTGCATGCTCTACATCGACAAGCACCACTGCAAGCGCGAATTCACCTTCGCCGAAATGGCGAGGGAGTCGCGCCGCACGGCGAACTACCTGGTCAGCCTCGGAATCAAGAAGGGCGACCGCGTGATGCTCGTGCTCAAGCGCCGCTACCAGTTCTGGTTCATCCTGACCGCCCTCCACCGCATCGGCGCGATTGCGGTTCCCGCACCCAACCAATTGCAGGAAAAGGATTTTGTCTATCGCTTCGAGAAGGGAGGCATCTCCGCGGCAATCTATGTCTCCGACGACGGACTCCCGGAGCACATCGCAAAGGCCCAGGCCCAGTGCCCTGACATGAAACTGCGCATCGTGGTCGGAGACGCCGGCCCTGAAGAGCACGACTTCGACAAGGAGATGGCGAAATTCGGTGACGTGTTCCCGCGCCCCGCTGGTTTGCGGGCGACCGAGCCCGCGCTCATGTTCTTCAGTTCGGGCACCTCCGGCTACCCGAAGATGGTCGAACACGCGCACACCTACTCGCTTGCGCACATCATCACCGCCCGCTGGTGGCACCATGTCCAGCCTGGCGGAATGCATTACACCATCTCCGACACGGGCTGGGGCAAGGCCCTGTGGGGAAAAATCTACGGCCAGTGGCTCTGCGAGAGCGCAGTCCTGGTCTATGACTTCGACCGCTTCGACGCGGCTGACCTCCTGCCGCTCATCGGCGAAAGCAACGTGACGACCTTCTGCGCACCGCCGACGATGTACCGCTTCTTCATCCGCGAGGATTTGAGCAAATACGACCTCTCCTGCATCCGATACGCCGCGACGGCTGGCGAGGCCCTGAACCCGGAGGTCTTCAACCTCTTCAAGAAGGCCACTGGCCTGAACGTCATGGAGGGCTTCGGACAGACCGAGACCACGCTCCTGCTCGCCAACCTGGTCGGCATGTCTCCGAAACCTGGTTCCATGGGCAAGCCCGCCCCGCCCTACGACGTCGTTCTGCTGGGGCACGACGGCAAGGAGGTCAAGACCGGCGAGGTCGGCGAAATCTGCGTCCGCGCCGAAAAAAAGGAACTGCCGGGTCTCTTCCTCGAATACTATCGGATGCCCGAGCAGACCGCCGAAAGCTGGCATGATGGCTTCTACCACACGGGAGACACGGCGTGGAAGGATGAGGACGGCTATTTCTGGTATGTCGGGCGTTGCGATGACCTCATCAAGTCCTCCGGCTACCGAATCGGCCCCTTCGAGGTGGAGAGCGTGATGATGGAACTGCCATACGTCCTTGAATGCGCAGTGGTCGGTGCGCCCGACCCCGTGCGCGGACAGGTGGTGAAGGCCTACATCGTCCTCACGCCTGGCAAGGTTGGGGACAACGACCTGAAGAAGGAGATTCAGAACTACGTGAAGCAGAACACCGCGCCCTACAAGTATCCGCGCCAGATTGAGTTCATTGACGCGATGCCCAAGACCACCAGCGGGAAAATCCGCCGGACTGTGCTTCGTGAAATGGCGAGAAAGGGGTGACAGCCCGTTTCGGTTTCATGCCCGGGGCGCTGAACAGCAACAATGCCGCATCCAGCCCTTTTCCTGGATAAGACAGGCCGCAATTCATCGGAGAAGACAATATGGATACCATGCAGTCCAAGCAGATAGCCGACCGAGTGCGTGAACTTCGTGACGTCATGGACATGACTCAGGAGGAGGTCGCCTCCCGCCTGAATCTCTCCCTGGCAGAGTACCAGGACTACGAGGCGAACCGCAAGGTCATACCCATCAGCACCCTGAATGCGCTGGCGGAGATCCTGGGCACGGATTTCACGGTGCTTCTGACTGGCGAGGCGCCCCGCATGGCGCAATACACCTTGGTCCGCAAAGGGCAGGGGGTGCATGTCGAGCGCTACCCTGGATACAGTTTCCAGTCCTTGGCCTATAATTTCCGGAACCGCACCATGGAGCCGATGCTGGTCTATCTGGAGCCCCATGAGGACGAGAACGGACAGCCCGCTCTGGTGACGCATGGCGGACAGGAATTCAACCTGGTTGTCGAAGGAACGGTGAAAGTCGTCATCGGCACGCATGAATTCGTGTTGAACGAAGGGGATTCCATCTATTTCGACCCCTCGATTCCACATGGTCAGCGCGCCGTTGGCGGCCCTGTCAAATTCGTCACCATCATCAACAACTGAGGTCTGAACACGTCTTTCTCAAAGCCCGCCAGGGGCCGAAAACCGGAGACAGGTGGTATGCTGGAAAAGTTTCTTCCAAGACAGGATTTTGATTCATACGAGGATTTCAAGGCCAACTACAAGGTGACGATTCCCGAACGCTTCAATTTCGCCTACGACGTCGTGGACGGATGGGCGAAGGAGGACGACCGGAAACCCGCCCTGGCCTGGATTGACGACCATTCCCCAGAGGTGGTCGAACTAAGCTTCGGCGACTTGAAGCGGCGCTCCAACCAGGCGGCCAATTTCTTCAAGCGGCTGGGCATCGTGAAGGGCGATGTGGTCATGCTCATCCTCAAGCAGCGAATCGAGGTGTGGGTCGCCATCCTGGCGCTACATAAGATCGGGGCCGTCGTGATTCCGGCGACTTTCCAGCTGACGGAGCATGACATCGTCTATCGCGCCAATGCGGCCGATGTGAAGATGATTGTGACGGTGGATGACCCGGAACTTGTCCATTATGTGGATTTGGCGGCGCCCCAGTCCCCGACCCTGAAACTGCGTGTCTGCGTGGGCGAGAGCATTCCTGACGGCTGGCTGGATTTCCGCCGTGAGGTGGCCGCCTGCTCCGAGGAGTGGGAGATTCCGCAAGGAGACGCATATCCCTGCATGCATGACCCGATGCTGCTTTATTTCTCCTCGGGGACGTCGGGGATGCCGAAGATGATCCTGCATGACTTCACCTATCCCATCGGCCACATTGTCACCGCGAAATACTGGCAGCGGGTCCAGGAGGGAAGACGCCACATGACCGCCTCCGACTCTGGCTGGGCTAAATTCGCCTGGGGAAAGATTTACGGCCAGTGGATATGCGGGGCCGTCATCGCCGTATATGACATGGAGCATTTTTCTGCGCCCAACATGCTCAATGCCATTTCAAAACTCAAACTGCATAGCTTCTGCGCCCCCCCGACCATTTATCGCTTCCTCATCAAGGAGGACTTGAGCAAATACGACTTCTCTTGCATCGAACGTTGCTCCATGGCGGGGGAACCTCTGAATCCCGAGGTCTATAACCAGTGGCTCAATCAGACAGGACTTCATCTCACGGAGGGCTTTGGGCAGTCAGAATCCTCCGTCCTCATCGCCAATTTCCAATGGTTCCCTGTGAAGCCTGGCTCCACGGGGAAATTCTCCCCAGTCTATGAGATTGAGATTGTTGATGAAAACGGGCGTCCCTGCGAGGACGGAGTCGTTGGCTCGATTGTCATTCGGAATGCGAAAAGCCACCATCCAGTGGGACTTTTCAGGGAATATTTCCGAAATCCCGAGGCGATGGAGGCCAGTTGGCCTGGAGAGGACTACAACACGGGCGACATGGCCTGGCGGGATGGCGACGGATACATCTGGTTTGAGGGGCGCAATGATGACGTCATCAAGTGCTCCGGCTACCGCATCGGCCCATTCGAGGTGGAGAGCGTCCTGATGGGGCATCCTTCTGTTCTGGAATGCGCGGTCACCTCCTATCCCGACCCCATCCGCGGACAGGTGGTGAAGGCCACCGTGGTGCTGGCGAAGGGACGCGGCTACAAGCCCTCCCCTGAACTGGTGAAGGAACTCCAGAATTTCGTCAAGAAGGGGACGGCCCCCTACAAGTACCCGCGGGTCATCGAGTTCGTGGACGCTTTGCCGAAGACCACCTCCGGCAAGATTAACCGCAAGGCAATCCGCGAGATGGACTTGAAGGCTTTGGCCGCGAAGTCGAAATGAGCGAATGCGCGGTCGGGGTCATTCCGCGCATCGACCAGTCGCTCGCCTGTGGCGTTGCCCATCCCCCTGCAATCATTTGAGGGGGATGGAGGATATGAAATCACGATTAAATCAATAGTCTTTGTTGACGCATGGCTTGAAAATACACAATTTGATAGTATATTTTATAAGACTACCAAAAAGGACACCTTACTAGTGCAGAATTAGATTTTCAAGCCAGGGGTCATTCGCATGTGGAATTACACGCAAAAGGTCATGGACCATTTTCTGAATCCTCGGAATGTGGGTGAAATAGAGGATGCCGATGCGGTCGCTGAAGTGGGCAACATCACTTGCGGCGATGCGCTGAAGCTGTATCTCAAAATTGACCAGGACGGCAGAATCACCGACGCCAGATTCAAGACCTTTGGCTGCGCCAGCGCCATTGCCTCCTCCTCCGCCCTGACTGAACTGATCAAGGGCAAAACACTCGAAGAGGCAGGGAAAATCACCAATCAGGATATTGTGGCGTTGCTTGGCACGCTTCCCGAGGAGAAAATGCACTGCTCTGTGATGGGGATGGAGGCGATGCAGGCCGCCATTGCCAACTACCGCAAGACGCACGGCCTTAAGGCGGAGGAGGCGATGGAGGACAGCGACCACGATGGTCGGGTCATCTGCAAATGCTTCGGCGTCACCGAAAATAAAATCCGCCGCCTTGCCCTGGCCAACAATCTGCACACGGCAGCCCAGATAACCGACTACACCAAGGCGGGGGGTGCCTGTGGACGGTGCCTGGATGAAATCCAGCTCCTGCTGGACAGCATTTGGCAAAAACGTGCCTCCTCCTCTGCGCCGGCATCCTCCGCTCCGCCCGTGGAATATGACGCACTCTCTCCCGTGCGCAAGGTTTTGCTGGTCAACGAATTCATCGACCGCGAGATTCGCCCGCTGCTTGCGCGGGATGGCGGCGATGTGGAGTTGATTGATCTGGCCGGCGACACGATAAGCGTTCGACTGGCGGGGCGCTGCGGCGGCTGTGTCCACGCCTCCGCCACATTGAAGGGGCTGGTGGAGGCGAAATTGCGTGAGCACTTTTCTCCCAAGATTACTGTGAAAGAGGCGTAGGCATGGAGACGGTCTATTTTGACAACAATGCGACCACGGCGGTCGCCCCCGAAGTGTTTGAGGCCATGACTCCATTCCTGACGCGCCTCTACGGGAACCCATCCAGCATCCACGCTTTTGGCGGCCAGGTGATGAAGCACATCGACCAGGCCCGCGAAAATGTCGCCACGCTGCTGGGCGCCCTTCCGTCGGAGGTGATTTTCACCTCCTGCGGGACGGAAAGCGACAACAGCGCGTTGAGAAGCGCCATGTTCACCAGCCAGGGACGGAACAGGCTCGTGATTTCGCAGGTGGAGCATCCCGCCATCCTGAATGTCGCAAAGGAGCTGGAACGCGGCGGCGCACAGGTGGAGACAATTCCCGTTGATGCCCATGGACGGCTGGACATGCAACGCGCGGAGGAACTTATTGACGGACAGACCGCCCTGGTCTCCGTGATGTGGGCGAACAATGAGACTGGCAACATCCATCCCGTGCGGGAACTGGCTGAACTGGCGCATCGCCAAGGGGCGCTGTTCCATACCGATGCGGTGCAGGCCGTCGGCAAAATACCGATGGATCTGTCAGAGGGATGGGTGGATTTCCTGAGTTTGTCGGGGCACAAACTCCATGCCCCCAAGGGTGTCGGCGCACTGTATGTGAGGCGGGGTGTGCGTTTTCATCCGTTCGTGCTGGGCGGACATCAGGAGGGGGGACGCAGGGCAGGCACGGAAAACGTGGCCTCGGTTGTGGGGCTTGGCAAGGCGGCGGAACTGGCCGCGGGGAACATTGAACGTGAGAACACGGCGGTGCGCGCCCTGCGGGACCGTCTTGAACAGGGCATTCTCTCGGCCATCTCCAACGTGCGCGTCAATGGCGATGTGGAGCATCGGCTGCCCAATACCGCCAATGTGTCGTTCGAATACATCGAGGGCGAATCCATCCTGATGCTGCTGGATCGGGATGGCATCTGTGCCTCCAGCGGAAGCGCCTGCACGACGGGCAGCCTGGAGCCATCCCATGTCTTGCGGGCGATGGGACTCCCATACACGGCCGCGCATGGAGCCATCCGCTTCAGCCTCTCCCGCTACAACACCCGTGAGGAGGTTGATTTCGTGTTGTCAAAGCTCCCCGCTGTCATTGCCCGCCTGAGGGAGATCTCTCCCTACTGGGAAAGCATGCACGGTCAGCGCCAGTGAAATGCGCCCTGCGCCAGCGTGGCCTGGATCAGTCGCTGGGGCATTGCCCATAATCAAGCATATAATTCCCAAAAAAGCGACCTGTGCATTTGACAAATGCGGTTTTGGCATTACTTTAATGACATAACCATATGAATGCGCGCATAGTTCAGTTGGTTAGAACGCTACCTTCACACGGTAGAGGTCATAGGTTCGAGTCCTATTGCGCGTACCACGCTTTTTCCCATGCCGCAGTTTTCCCTGCGGTTTTTTTGTTTATTCGGAGAGCCTGATGAACTTGAAAAAAACTCTGTTGACGCTGATGATTTGCGGATTGATTGCACCATCGTTTGCCCGGCAATCGGAAAAGCAGTTCTTTCTGGTTGACCAGCGGACACAGATGCCTGTCCTGAGTTACCCCGTTCAGCCCAATTGGCTGACTGGGGGAAAAACGAACTGGACGGCAGAGCCGGCCACTCCCGTCAACTGGTATGTATGGTCCATGTCGCCAGACCAGCGGGTCAAAATCATCTTCTCGTCCCTTGCCGTGATTCCCGCCGCCGGCCAGATTCGCCAGGTGCCGTTTTTGCAGGACCCGACCATCCTGGCCAATCAGTTTTTACAGGTGATTCCCAAAGACCATAATCTTGCCAATGTCCGGTTGGTCGAGGCGCATTTCAACCACCGCGAGCCTGAAAGAGGCCTGATAGATTCCCGTCTGCAAATGGCGCGTCAGCATGGCATTCGCCCCACCAATTTCTACTACACGGAGTTGAGCATCCACTATGAGGGCTTGCGTGACGGACAGAGATACACAGTGGTTTTCTCCGTGCCGATGCTGGCGACGGAGAACCGCCCGGGCATGGGCTTCGCCACTGTCGTCGAATTGCTGACTCCCATGTCGTTCAGCTGCCCGCCTGAATTGGAGAGAAGCACGCGGCAGAGTCTGGAGAACACCATGAAGAAGGTTCAGATGAATCCGCATTTCACGGCGGTGGTCAATCGGATTGCCGCGCAGAGGACGGCGAACTGGCTGCGTGTGCAGAATGAAATCCGCAACCAGCAGCTGGAGGCCGCCGCCAACACTTCCAGCACACTGGACAGGGTGCGGGACAGATGGTCGGAATACATTCGGGACGTCGATACGGTCTCCAATCCCAACACGGGAGAGAAGATGTTCGTCGATACCCGCTACGACCATGCGTGGATCAACAGCGACAACGAAGTCATCTATCACAATTCCGGCTTCAACACGCCGAACGCCAGCACCGCCACGTTTGACCCCAACAGCAACGCACTGTTCAACAGCACCAACTGGAGCAAACTGAAGTGACAGGCTAGTGTCCCGTCTGATTAATTCGTGAGGATAGTCCGCAGATGTTTTCGAGTTGTTTTCGCACGAAGGCGACTGCGCATAGTTTCCTATGCAAAGAAGCCTTCATGCGAAAAGAGCCGGAAAGAGCGCGGAATATTCCATCGAATTAATCGGACGGGACACTAGTCAGCGGGAGAGTTTGACATTGGCAGAGAGGCTCTGGTGCTGTTGCCGGTATTCCCTGGGGCAGGAGCCGAATTGCCGGAGAAACCGCTTGGAGAAGTAGTTGCTGTCGTGGAAGCCGCAGTGTGCCGCTATCCTGGAGATGGCGTCCTGCGTGGAACGCAACTCCGCCGCCGCCTTGGTCAGCCGTATGTTGAGCAGGTAACTGATGGGGGACTGATGGATGGTGGAATTGAACATTCTCAGAAGCGCCCTGGGGCTCTTGTGGCAGAAATTGGCCAAGTCCGCCAGGGTGAGCGGTTTGGCGTAATGCTGGTTCATGTAACTGATGAGCTGCGTGATTTCCTGTATGGCGATGGAGTCGGACGCCTGGGTTTCAAATGTCCTCCCGATGATGCAGAAGACTTTCATCAGGTTCAGTTTGATCATGAAACGGTAGTCTTTGGACTTCTGCCTTTGCTCATCCAGCATCTCCCAGGCATAAGTCTGGACGGAACGCAGTGATTTTTGGGAAAGGCATCGGCGATTCCGGAAACGACGGTCTGCCGCCAGATGCGGGTCCATCTCGAAGAAATGCCGATAGCCGGAAGTCGGGCTGAGTTCGTCCAGCATTGCACCAAGAAACTGTGGACGGTAACAGAAATTCAGCAGCGTCAGGTTGCTCATGTTGGCGTAGCCGTGGGGTTCGCCCGTCTTGATGAGAAAGGCGTCGCCTGGATAGATGCGGTGGTTTCCATCCCGCAGGATATGGTCTCCCTCGCCGCTCTCCACCACGACCAGTTCGTGAAAGTCATGCCAGTGAATGGCGTCGCTGACCCTTTTTCCGTAGCAGTGGCGGCAGACAAAGCAGGCCTCCTGCGGGGGAAAGGAAGGGTGGATATCCAGGAACTTGACTTTTTGCAGGGGCGATTTCTTCAACATGGGCTTGCAGTCCCCGGGCTATTGAGGCGGTTGCCTCTATTGACAGAGAAAGACGCCAGTGGACATGGCAGGGAATTCAAAGCGGAAGCATCCATCCTTGACGGGAAATTCCTGCCCTGACAGCAACTCCCGCGCCTCGTGGTAGCGGTTTCCTGGCTGAAGGGTGCGCACACCGCCTGAGGCGGTATGGATGGTGAAGCAATCCCCTCCTGCCCAGGTGATGTCGCCGGCATTCGGGTTATAGCAATTGAGCCCTGCCTGAATGCCAATGGCGCGCACCCATTCGGCAGGAAGCGCCGGCAATGAGTGGAAGATGACCCGGCAGCCGTTCTGGCTCGACATCGCCAGCACCGGCTGGCCTGTCCTGAGGGTCGCCAGTGTGACTCCCCCGTCCACGGGGTAGAAGACAGGAGACACAGAGGGAACGTTGACGCTGAATCTGGTTGGGGCCTCTTGCCCAAATATGGCTTGTCCCGCTGGAGTCAAAATCCCCTGCCTGGGCATTTTGGCGGTGTCCATTTGGAAGGACATTCCCGTGAGCGTCTCCATGGCGCGCAAATCCAGTCCGGTCTCTCCGATGACCCCGGCGCCGTATCCGAAGATCACCGTCTTCCCATTTTTCAGCAGATTCTGGCGGATGTAATCGACTTGACGAGGCGTCAGGCGGACGGGATTCAGGAACCACCATGCCCGGTGGGCAAGCGGGATTATCTCCAAATCGGCGAGAATGTAGGAGTCAAAGGACAGTCCAGTGCGGGGTAACTGCGGGTATTGGTAAGTGACAAAGGCCGCGTTGATTTCGCTTTGCAGGGTTGTGGCGGAGGCCGCGTTGTCGCAGTTGATGACCGCCAGGGAGTCCTGCGGCACACGCAGAGTCGGATTGGCTGCCGTCAGCAGTTTCTCCACGGCATTCAGGCGGGCGGCGACCCGCGCTAGTCTGGCGTCGCCGAAGACCCAGCCCAGGCTGAAGTCGTAGTAGCGCATGGACCCGCCAGTGGCCAGAAGCGCACCGACCTCCCGTTCCAGGACGGCGCGGGACTCGCGAAGCGTCCGGCAGATGCCGACACTGTTATTCCCCGCATGGAGTGTGCGTATGTCACTTTCAGCCACGCACGCTTTGCCGTTCAGGCGAACCGAGGAGTGCGGCGGCATGAATCCGCCAGCCTGCCCTGGTCCTCGATCGCCATATTTGGTGGGGGACATGATGATGTCCACATCCTTCGAGTGAAGAACCTGGGCCACGCCCCAGTGGCCGGAGTGCTGTGCCCAACGTCCGTTGGTCAATACGTTGACGTAGCCATAATAGGCTCCCGCCAGGGTACGTCCTCCCGTAGCCTGTTTCACGGTATGGCAGAAGTGGCAGATTGCCTCTGCGGTGACTTTCGCCATGCAGTCGCAGAAGTCCGTCTGGTAGGAGTCCAGCGCTGGAATGCGCAGGTCGCCTGCCAATGCCTGACGGCGCTCCTCCGGGGAGGGGATGGTGATGGCGTCAAGCGTGGGAAAACTCTTGCTCCAGGCTCTGTTGATGGCCTCCAGCGACCCGTGGCGCGCCAGCGCAAAATCAGCGAATGCCTGGCGGAAAGGCTCGCTGTAATCCACCCACTCTCCCTCTCTCTGGCATCCCCAGTACATCCACTCCCAGGTGATGCCGGCGCAGGGCAGTATGCCAGTGACCCGTGAGCCATACGGTCGGCTGTCCAAATGGGTGGCCAGGGCCGCCAGCACACGGTCTCCCTCCGCCAGCCACTCCCTGGAGGCAAAGGAGGGGGATTCCTCGGGACGCTCGCTGTAGTTGCGGATGCCAGTGCGCCCGTCAGCCTGTTTTGCCAAGGTCTCAGGATGCTTGGCGGCAAAGGGGGCCATGCCATTGTTGTTGACCCATTCCAGCATGAGGGTTATCATGATGTTGGCCTGGGGATGACGTGCCAGAATGCATTCGCAGAGAGTGTCAATGCGGGAGAAATCAGGGTTCCCCTCCTGGTCATAGCGCCAGTTGGCGTGTATCCAGACCCCAGGCACGCCACTGTCGAGGGCATTGCGGATTTCCGCGAAGTTCTTGGCGTTCTGGCCCATTTCGACCATATAGTGGGTCAATGCGCAGGTTTCGCCGTTGAAGTGCAGTTGCGGAACCTTGTCCAACGCGGAGATTCTGGCCTGCGGCAGATTGTGCTGCGTGGGGGTGCGTCGCAGGTCAATGGAGAGGTTTTCGCCGGAGAATTCCAAAAAAGGCGCGTGACAGCGTTGGAACGACCTGGTATTGGCCTGCGGGCAGATATTTGAAAAAGACGGGAGGGCAATTGAGGCGGACCTCCTTGCCGTCCGCCAGGTCTTCGCCGGAGACCGCCACGTCCGCGACCAGCAATGAATGCGTTCCTTGGGTGATGTGCACACTGAAAAGCAGTTCGCCGATGCGGAGCGGCTCCGCATTGCCCACACTGCGGAGGACGGGCGTCATGTTCCATACCGTGTCCTCATCGGCGGTGGCTGGCGCGGTCAGTCCCTGAAGAACGATTTTGACGGAGGACGGCGGAACGTAGGGGATGGTGCTCCATGGGGAGCAGCCAGCAGGACCGATGACCTCCGGCGTGTCCTCCGCCTTGGCATTTTTCCATGGCTCTGTGCGGGGCAGCACGGTGCAGCGCCACTCCGAGGAGGTGCCGATGGTCTGCACCCTGTTGTCTGGATAGACCAGGGATATTTCCGCCAGAAGTCCGCCAGGGCCGGTGCCATTGATGACCTGACAGGTCAGCAGGTTGTCCCTCTCCTTAAGGTATTTTCCGACCTCATGGACATCGGGAGTGCTCCAGGAATCCGCATTCTGGCCAATCAGCTCAACGCCATTCAGGCAGGCGGCAACATAGTCGTCTCCTGTTATCTGGAGCAGGGCTCTCTGAAGGTTTGAACAGTCCGTGACGTCGAACCGGTGCTGGAAGAGCATCTGCGAGTTGGTGTGTTTCTTTTCTTCTGGAGCATAGAGCCAGGAGGCCTTCCAATCCCGCCCTGTTTCCGTCACGGGCTTCAGGGATACTCCGCTCAACTGAACGGGTGTCTCGCCTGCCTGCATCTCCAACTGGTATTCCGCGGCCAAAGATGGTGGGGTGAACTGCTGGCGCGCCACCTGCGCCAACTGTTGGGACAACAGCCTTTGGCCATAAATGTCCCGATAATGGATGGTCAGCATCGGAAGCGGGCTGGCGACCGTTTCCAGGCACAGTTTTTGCGGCAAGGGAATATCCGTCCAGCAGGAAACCAGTTTGCCATGCGAGGGAAGAACGACTCCAGCGTCGGAAAGGGTGGCTGTTCCCTCCCACGACTCCAGGTCATCGGTGAAATCGCCGTTGCGCATCAGATTGGCGCTGGCTGAGGGCGCGGGACGCAGACGGATGCGACGAATGGTGGTTTTCAGGCCAGCCTTGGTCACTGCGTCAATGCGGAGACCATTGATGGTGTCACGCCACTCTTTGTTGTTTCGAAAGTCAAAACGAATCCGCTGACGTCCTCGTCCAATGGACTGGCTGACGCCTCGGGCTGGAGCAAAAGGTGCGTCGGGACGCGAAAAATAGATGGTGACATGGGGATTTTCCGTTTCCATGTCCAGTTCGAGGACCTGGTATTTTCGGGGGTCCAATTGGAGCGGAGGAGTGAACAGATAGGCCTCCTTTTCACCCACGCCGACAAAGCCAACCTCCTTTTGGACGGTGGCGGACTGCCAGTTCTCCGCCCGAAAGCCATGCCAGTCCCCAGTGGTGAATCTCCAGTCATGCTCCTTGGAGAACAAAAGTCCTCCGCAAAGGGCCAGAAGGGCAAACGGGATGTTCGAGTATAATTTCATGGCTGGTTTCACTCCTTGTAGGTCGGATTCATATACTTGAGCTTTGAGCGTTCCGTTCCCCCGTCCACGTCAAGTCCGATGATTTTGGAGGCGAATTTGAGTTCGGCGACATGTCCGTCCAGCCAGCCGACGCAGGCGGAATTTCCGCTGGCGTGGCGTTCCTCGATGCGATGGTTGCTAGTGCAAAACAGAAAGTAATAGAATCCGGCAGGGGCGGTTTCCTCGAATCTGCGGCAATCGGAGAAGGTGACGGTGGTGGAGGGGTGGAGCGCTTTGGGCAGTTTGAGCGTGGGCAGGGTTTTGACCAGGGTCGTGGATACCCAATTGCCGCCGATGCCGGGATTGATTCCATAGGTAATCCAGTTGCGCTGCCAGGGGTTGTTCAGTTCGGCGGTCGAGGTCAGCGCCTGCACGGCGTCTTTTGCATACTTATAGCTCTTGGTGGAGGGACAGACCAGAATGGATGGCGGCGCGTATTTGTGCTCGGTGAGGATGGCCGCCCAGTTCACGGTGAAGCCCGTGGAACTGTCCTTTTCGCACTGGGGCGCGTAGCCTTCGGAGTCGTCCATGTACATGGACAGGATGAGATTCAGGTTGCGCTGGTTGCTTGCGCAGCTGATGGTGCGCGCCTTTTCGCGCGCCTTCGACAAGGCCGGCAGCAGCATCGCGGCCAGCACGCTGATGATGGCTATGACGACGAGCAATTCGATGAGCGTGAAGGTTTTTTGCCGTTTCATGGAAAACTCTCCTTGGGGTGAAGCATTGGCGGTGACAGGACACCAGGCTATGAGAAGAATATGCCATTAAGATAGCCTGTCATTTGCCTAAAACCTTGACTATCTCGCCATAAATAAGGATAATATGGCCAAATCTCCGGCGTTTTCGCGCAATCGCTCTTGCCCCTTCTCACGTTTTGTGGATGCACCAGGGCACTTGAGTTTTGACAAAGGTGGTCTATATTGATATTCTTGTAGAGGGAAGTTCCGCCATGTTTTCCCGCCTGTTTTTCAGCATGAAAAGGAGATGTCCTTATGAAAAGAATGCTGCCGATGCTCATTTTAATCCTGCTGGCCTTCATCGGGATGTTCGTCTGGTGCTTCTGTCGAATCGAACCCCGTAACGGCGAGATTGCTGTGCTGATTCGAAAGACAGGGAAACCTTTGCCTGCGGAGGAGATTCTCGCCCTGGAAGAGGGGCAGAAGGGCATTCAACTGGACGTGCTCGGCGAAGGACGCTATTTCCGCAATCCCTACACCTGGGGCTGGGAATTCTTTCCCATCACGGATGTCCCCGCCGGAAAATTCGCCGTGCTGGTGCGCCGTTACGGCAAGGAACGCGAGCATGGAAGCATCATCGCGGCGGACGAAGGCAGCCGAGGGGTCATCCCTGATGTCCTCGGAACGGGACGCCACAGAATCAATCCTTACGCATACGACGTCAAACTCTTTGACGATGTGAAAATCATGCCAGGAAACATCGGCATCGTCACCAGTCTCGCGGGGGCGGATGTCTTCTCCGGCACTCCAAACGACTATGCCGATGAGAACGGCTTTCTGGTGCCGGAAGACCGCAAGGGCGTCGTCAAACGCGTGCTCCGCGAAGGAACGCACCGCATCAATCCCTTCCTCTACAGCGTGACCATCATCAACACCCAGCGGCAACGCCATGAATTCAGCGGAGACGACGCCATCACCTTCCTGACCATGGACGGGTTCCCCGTCTCCCTGCAAGGCACCGTGGAATTCAACATAGACGTGGAACTTGCGCCGAGGCTTGTGCAGGTGGTTGGCGATATGGAGGACATCCTCAATAAGATCATCCTTCCGTCCGTCCACGGCTTTGCCCGTATTGAGGGAAGCAAAAAGCAGTCCACGGAATTCATCGTCGGCGAAAGCAGGCGTTTGTTCCAGGAGGATTTGGACAAGTTCCTGAAGGCGAATTGCCGAAAATGGGGCATTGTCATCAATTCCGTGCTGATCCGTGACATCATTGCACCGCAGTCGGTTGCCAGCATCACGCGAAACCGGGAACTTGCCCAGCAGGAGGCCAGAAAGTATGAGCAGGAGATCCAGCGCGCCCGTTCCGAGGCGGAACTCGCACGGCAGAAGATGCTTGCCGAACAGAATCTGAAGAAGGTGGCGGCGGAGACTGCGCAAATCACCGCCCTCATCGCCGCGAAACAGAAACAGTCCGAGGCGCTGGTGGCGGCGGAGACCGAACTGGAGGTGGCGGAAATCGGGTTGAAGGCCGCGCAGGCACAGGCGGAGGCCATGCTGAACGAGGCGAAGGCAAAGCAACTCATCATTGCCAAGCAGAACGAGGTTCAGGCAAACGTGCTCAAGCAACAGGTGGAGGCGTTCGGAGGTGGCGCAGGCTATGTCCGGTCCAAACTCTGGGAGAAACTGATGCCTGGAATCAAATCCATTCTCTACAAGGGGGATGAAAACGGGGAATTCGGCCTGCCTGCCATCCAAAACGGAGGTGCAAAATGAGCAACTCATCCACTCGTTCCTATCTGATTGTCGGTATTGTCCTTTTGGCGCTGGTGTTTCTGTTTGCCTGGGGGAGTTACCAGTGGTGCTGCTGCCGCTTTTACGTGGGCCCGGGATATATGGCGGTCGTCACCGCCAAGTCGGGGCGCCAGCCCAAGCCAGGGGTCATTCTGGTTGATCGCGGAGAGCAGGGGATCTGGCGGGAGGTCCTCGGAGAGGGACGCCATTTCCTCGACCCCATCCGCTATGACGTCAAAATCTGCAAGGCGGCAACCATTCCCCTTGGCAAAATCGGGATTGTGACCTCCAAGGTGGGTCGCGCGTTGCCCGCGGGGGAAATCATCGCCCCTGACCATGAAAGCAAGGGCATCTGGCGCGATGTGCTTGGCCCTGGCGTGTATCGCCTCAATCCCGAAGGATATTCCATTGAACTGGCGGACGCCATCAACATCCCCATCGGCTATGTCGGGATTGTCACCAGCCAGACTGGCACACCGTCTCAACCAGGGGAATTCGCCAAGCCTGGCGAGAAAGGGGTGATGAAGGACATTCTGCAGCCTGGACTCTATTACGTCAACAAGTACGCCTACCAGGTCAACATCATTGAGATTGGCATGAACCAGGTCACGATGTCCGCGGACGGCAAGCAGAAGAACGTCGTCCAGCTCCGCGGCCAGCTCAACAACGCGACGGACGCCCTGAAGGAACTGACCACAAACACGCTCAATTTCCAGCAGGAACTCCGCAAGCAGAACATTGTCCCGCAGGACCGCGCGGAGGGAGTGCGAGCCAATCTCAAGCCCAATGCGGCCAAAAGCAAGAGGCCTGCCAGAATGATGAAGCAGTCGATGGATAGGTTCATGGCGGATGAGGCGGCGCTGGAGCCCATGCCGATGTCCAAGCCCGACTCCGCCGCGGAAATCTTCGGGGTGAGCAAGGCGGTCGAATTCCCCAGCAGGGATGGCTTCAAGGTCTCTCTGGACATGACGGTGGAATTCGAACTTCTCCCGCAGAACATCGCCCGAATCTACCTGCTGTACGGCGACCTTCCGCAGGTGGTGGAGAAAATCATTCTGCCCCAGGTGCTTTCCGTCTCCCGCCTGAAGGGGTCCAGTTACAAGGCGCAGGACTTCATCATGGGGGATGGACGCGAGAAATTCCAGAATGACCTTCGCGTGGAGTTGGAGAAAACCCTTGCGGGGAAACTCATTGTTGTCCACAATGCCATCATCCGCAACGTCGAGATTCCCAATGACATTCTCACGCCTATCCAGTCCGTCAGTCTGGCCCGCGAGCAGAATCTGACCAATATGGCGGAGCAGGAGACCGCGAAGAAACTCGCCGAATTGAACACGGAGACCGAACTCATCGAGCAGCGGCGGCAGGAAGTCCAGCAGGAGACCCAGAAGATTGTGGCGCTCACGCAGGCCGATACGCGGAAGAAAATCGCGGCCTTGGAGGCCGACACCAAACTTCAGGTCGCCCAGTGGAAACTCAAGCAGTCCAAGATTCTGGCGCAGACCTCACAGCTCCTGGGGGAGACCGAGGCCCAGGCGAAATATCTGGTCCAGAACGAACAGGCAAAGGGGGAATACCTCAAATCCCAGGTGCTCCGCGACCCGCAGCTCATCAGTTCTCTTCACATGGTTGACGCTCTGCCCAACAACGTAGAGACACGGGTCATCTACGCTGGCGAGGGCACGCTCTGGACTGACCTCAACAGCAAGACCTTCGCGCTTCCCCAACCTCAGAAAAAGGCCTCCGCCAAGGAAAAAACCGAGTAACGGAGTGGGTTGTGCGGTTTTCGCGTACCATGGAATTCAGACGGATTTTTGACACCATCCCCGAGAAGTTTGACAAGTACCGTGTCCATTATAGCGCAGAACTGTTTGCGCACTTCATTGACCTGGCGGGGATAACCGCCAGGTCTTCGGTTTTGGAACTGGGGCCTGGCACGGGGCAGAACACGGAGCCGATCCTTGACACAGGCTGTGCTTACTGCGGCATTGAGCTGGGAGACAATTTCGCTCGCGTTCTGCAACGGAAATACGCTTCCCGCAAAAACTTCACCCTGATTCACGACGATTTCATCACCCATGATTTTGGCGATGAATTGTTTGACACGATATATTCTGCCGCCACAATCCAATGGATTCCCGAGGAAATAGCCTTTGCCAAGACTTTCGCGTTGCTGAAGCCAGGAGGCGTGCTGGCCATGATGAAACTTCAGGCGGATTACAAGACCCCCAACGAGGCCCTTTATCGTCGCATCCAACAGGTTTACGACCAATGGTACAAACCGAATACGCCTTATGACCGCAAGTTCGTGTACGAACACGCCCTGAATTACGGCTTTGCGGATTTCCAGCGACAGGATTTTCACGGACAGCGGGTGCTTACGGCGGAGGCCTATGTCAATTACTGCGGTACGCATAGTGACCATCTGACCTTATCCGAACCTTACAAAAGCAGGTTTTTTGCGGGACTTCGCACGGCGGTCATGGAATTCGGCGGAAACGTTGTCTTCAATGACACATACATTCTGATGACCGTGAGAAAGCCCCTCTGAACATTGCCTCCCTAAATGGTGCTGTTCAGGAATCCTCTTGGAGGTGATTTCCGCGGCAGTCGTTTGATTTCCCGGCATAGTGCTATATAGTTTTGCATGGAGAGGACATGATGTGGTGTGGGGAACCGAACTGATTTTCGGCAAATCCGATGCGCAAACACCTTACATATCTGCTATTGTCTTTGGTTGCGGGGCTGGTGCTGGCCAGCCTGGCCATCCGAAAAAGCTGCCAAGTCCATCGCCTGACAACTCTTCTGGAAATGCTGCAGACAGAGGCCGCGTGCAGTTTTCACCTGGATTTGACCCAGGCGGGCAAGACCACGGCGCCCCTGCATTGGGAAAAGGGCGTGCTGCACGGAGTTGCCCTGAGGATTGGGCATCTCAATGGAGACACCCAACTGCGTCCTATGACTGCATTGCACCGGTTTCACGCGGAGATTGGCGCTCTCCGAGTGCTGGAGTCCTCTGGCCGTGAACTGCATAGGGGAAATCTGGGCGTTCAGGTCAGCCGGTTTACGAATCTTACAATGTCTCCAGTGAGCCTGGGGTGGATTCCAGCCGAGTTGGACACCACGAAAAAAGAACTGACCTTGGAAATCGAGGTGGTCCACCCCCTTGAAGACTCAGGCGAAAGGCTCCTTTTGACCGGGAAATATGAGGTTTGCCCCCAAAAGATTCAACTGCCCATTTGCCTGTTGACCTTGCTTGCCAGTCTTTGGGGAGTCCTGGCCTGCCTCTGCCTGGCCTCCGCCTGGCATCATTTCCAGGTGGTCCTGGTCATTCGCCGACGTCCTGGCGGAGAAAAAATCCTGATGCTGTATTCGCATTGGCCAATGTGGAGCGAGACGTTCCTGCGCCAGGATTTGACGCAGTTGCAGAACCTGAACCTCTCCATCCATGCCGTCGCCCTGTTTCCTGGCAACTGCCAGACTCAAAAGGGGTGGCCGGAGGTGACGGTGCTCTCCCCAAAGGCAAAACCTAGTCCGGAAAACGACGTGGGGATGAAACATTCTCCCGTGGATTGGATGCCGCGCAGTTGGCGGGCCATCGGGTCGCTGCTGCGCCATCGCCGCCTGCTCAAGGAATTGGTGGCGATTTGCCGCAAAGAGGGCATTGCACACATTCATGCCGAATTCGCGGATTTGGCGGCCCTGCTGGCGGTCAAGGCCGCCGAGCGGACGGGGTGCAGTTACTCCATTGGTGTCCATGCCTGGGATGTGTTCCGCTGCAAATACCCCGCGAACCTGCTTTATCGGCACGCCTCTTTGGTCATCGCCTGCAATCAGGCGGCTCTGGCAGCCGTGAAGGGGCAGTGTCCCGAGGTGGAGCCGCGTCTGCATCTGATTCCGCATGGCGTCGACCTGAAGGCGTTTCCCTTCGGTCATCGCCAGCCGAAGGAACTGCGTATCCTGTTTGCAGGACGCCTGATACCCAAAAAAGGGCTCCCTCTGCTGTTGGAGGCCCTGGCGCAACTGGTGAACCACCAGGAACGCCAGGCCACGCTAATCGTCGCGGGGGACGGCCCCATGGCTGACGACTGCCAGAGTCTTGCCAAACAACTGAATGTGGACTCCTGCGTCCAGTGGCGGGGGAGACTCTCGCAGGAACAGGTGAGGGAGGAGATGGCGCTCGCCAGTTGTCTGTGCCTGCCCAGTGTTGTGGATGGCGATGGCGACAGGGACGGGTTGCCCAATGTCCTGGTGGAGGCGATGGCCCTCGGCTTGCCTGTGGTCGGCACCCGGGCCGGCTCCCTGCCGGACCTGCTTACCATGGAGACTGGCTGGCCTTTGCACACCCCGACTCCGGAACTGCTGGCGGACGCCATCCTTGACGCCGTGTCGCAGCCCGAGGAGGCTGCCCGCCGGGCCTTGAACGCTCACCGCCAGCTGGAGTACCGCTTCGACTCCCGCAAACTGGTTGCACAACGGGCAAAGCTGTTGAAGCAGGCGGTCTCCTCCAATCCCTGGGAGTTGCAGTAAATGGGCAAAACGTCTTCAGGCATTGCTGACAAGATTCTGCGGGCGAGTGTCCTGGTCGCGGTGGCGCACCTCTGCCTGAAGTTCGCAGGGCTGATTCAGACGCGGGTGGCGACCCAATACCTGGATTCGTCCCTTTACGAACCCATCATGGTGGTGGCCTTTTCGGGCATTCTCAACAGCATTTATCTCATTGGGCAGGAGGTCATTCACCCGACCTTCCTTTCCATCTTCATGAAGGCCAAAGAGGAGGAGGGGGAGGATGCGGCATGGCATTTCACCAATGTCACGCTGACCTTCCAGTCACTGGTCCTGGTGGCGGTGGTGGCAATCATTGTCTGCTTCCCCGACTTCTTCATTCATTTGTTCACGCAGTGGACGGCGGAAGCCAATCCCGCCGAATACCGACTGCTGCGGGTGAGCCTTCAGGTGATGGCTCCCGCGCTGCTGTTTCTCTCCCTGGGCAGCACCACCTACATCATTCTGAACGGCTACAAGAAATTCTTCTTGGCGGCATTTGGGGACGCCTCCACCAAAATCTGCATTATCCTTGGGCTGGCGCTGGGATTGCGCGTCTTCGGGTGGGACTACCACGCACTTCTGTTCAGCATTGTCGTGGGAAGCGTCGCCAAGGTGGCCACGCATCTGCTGGGGATGCTGGGGAACCTGCGGCGCCTTCGCCCAAGCCTGGATTGGCGCAATTCCGCCTTCCGCGAGATGCTGGTGCTGATGCTGCCGCTGGTCGTGGGCATTGTCTTCGCCAAGGTGCGTGACAATTTCAACAACATCTACATCCTGACCCACATCCCGCAGCAGGGCGTGCTGATGGCGAATGATTTGGGGCGCAAGCTGTTCGCCACCATCCAATGGCTGGTCCCTTACGCCTTGCAGATTGCGCTGTATCCGTTCCTGTGCGAACTGGTCAGCCGCAATGACCGCGAAAAACTTGGGGAGGTCCTGGGGACC
This sequence comes from Victivallales bacterium, assembly GCA_017431185.1. Next base: position 36,629 of record JAFRLP010000275.1, read on the forward strand.
TCCAGCCGTCTGCTGCTGGCGGTCTTTGTGCCGATGGCGGTCATTCTCTCCATTCTGGCGGTGCCCATATCGGTGCTGTTCTTCCTGGGGGGCAAGACTGGTTTGCAGATTGCGGCCTGGACGGGGCTGGCCACCGCGTGCTACTGCCTGGTGCTGCCGGCCGCAGCCGTAGAATGCGTGCTGATGCAGGGATTCTTCGCTGACCGCCGCACCATCTCCGTGACCGCCATCGGTCTGCTGACCTCTCTGGCCAGCATGGCCGTCAGCTATGTGTTCATCCTGCATGTCGGAGTGGATGCCAAAGGCGCGTTGCTGGTGGTGGCCCTGGGCTTTGCGCTGACACGCTGGGTCAAGACCATCGCGCTGTCGCTCTACATCCGCCGAAAAATACCGATGTTCCCCGCTGGCGAGACTTTGGTTTTCCTGGCTCGCCTGGCGGCGCTGGCCGCTCTGGTCTGGGGTGCCGCCTGGGGAGTCTCGCAGGGCCTGGAACGCCTGTTGCCGGACGGACTGCAGGAGGCCCTTTGCGGAGCGGAAACGGCTCTCTCCCGCTCCCGTCTGCTTCTGCGTCTGGGATGCAGTGGACTGGCTGGGGCGATTGCCTTCCTGCTGGGAACATTCCTGATTGGACTGCGCGAACCCTGGCAGATGATTCGCTGGGCCCTGCACCGGAAAACCGCCAGGTAGCCGACGGTCACTCCACCGACAAAAACGATGGTAATTTTGTTCTATCTCTATCTTGTGGCTGCATTGGCCATCGGATGCCTTTGCGCACGGAAAATACGCACTCCTGACGATTATTATGTCGCTGGCCGTCAGGCTGGCGTGCTGTTCGTCACGGGGTCTTTGCTGGCGACCATTCTTGGCTGTTCGGCGATTCTGGGAAGCATTGACTTTGCGTATGCCAAGGGGTGGGCGGGGGCCTGGTTCATGCTGTGCGCGGCCATCGGACTGATGGCGCTGCTGCCTTTCGTAGGACGCCTGTCGGCATTCCGCGGATACAATCTGCCCACGCTGCTAGGCGGCTTCTACGGACCCGTTGCCCAGAAACTGTCGGCGGGCGTCATTGCCCTGGCATGGCTGGGGGTGGTTGGCGCGCAGGTCATTGGCGCGGCGAAAATCACCTCCTCGATGTTCGGGCTTCCATACACCTGGGCTGCTGTGGCGATAGGGGTGACGTTCACCGCCTATACCGCCGCTGGCGGACAGCTCTCCATCATCCGCACGGACCTGATTCAGGCCATCCTGATCTTTGCGGGACTGCTGATGGTCTTCGGCGTTCTGCTTTTTCGTTCGCCGTCTCTGTCGGGACAGCCATTGCTGTCCTCGGCATTCACCCCCTTTGACCTCCTGATGATGCTGTGTACGTATTCCAGCACCTATCTGGTCGGCCCTGACATCTACTCTCGGCTTTTCTGCGCCAGGGACACAGGCACTGCACGAAAGGCGGTGGCGACTGCGGCCATCACGCTCATCCCCATGGCGTTTCTGCTGGCTTTCATCGGCGTCTATGGCTCCAGGGGGTATGTCCGCAGCGGCGAATCCACCCTGTTTGCCATTGTCAAGGGCGAGTTTTCCCCTGCGGTGACTCTCCTGCTGTATTTTACCCTGCTGTCCGCCATCATGTCCTCAGCCGACACCACGCTGTTCACGGCAGGCAGTCTCCTGTCGCAGTTTCTGCGGGAGAGGATGGACTCCAGTGAAAGCGTGAAAACCACTCGTGCCTGCACCGTCGTGCTGGGTGCGCTGGCCATCTTGACGGCTCTCCGCTGCCAGTCCATCCTGACGGCGTTGCTGTTTGCCTTGGGGATTTATGCGGGGGCATTCGTGGTGCCTGTCCTGTGGGGGATGTTCGGGCTGCGGAGCGACAGGAGGTATGCCGTGGCCGCCATTGTGGCAGGAGGGGGACTGGCTCTGGCTGGAAAAATACAGTCAGCACACGCAATCGGGAATATTCTCGTCCTGCTGGCTTTTCCCGTCAATCTTGCCTTGCTTGCCTTGGGGCTCCTTCCATGCAGGCTCCGCCCAAAGGGTGGGGCGGAAGAGTAAACGGCGCGGCGCGCTGTGTTTTTACAAAAAAACGCAAGATGAATGAAAGTTTTTCGTCTCCGTTTGCGTACAGCAGGTAAGCCATTTCATTAAAAGCATTGGGTCGCGTGTTTTTCCACCGCTAAACGATAGGGACATTCATGAGGATTCTTCACACGTCGGATTGGCATCTTGGGGCTGAAATGGAGGGGCGCAAGCGCTATGACGAGACAAAGGCGCTTTTGGCATATATCATCAATACCATCAGGAAGGAGGCCATAGACACTCTGCTGGTTGCTGGCGATGTGTTTGACACGCACACCCCATCCAATCTTGCCACCAAACAGTACTATGATTTTCTGGTCGCCCTGAATCAGGAGACAGACATCCGGAATGTCGTCATCATCGCCGGAAACCATGACTCCCCATCGTATCTGGAGGCTCCGGCGGGATTGCTGGAACTGCTCAGAATCCATGTCATCGGCAGCATCCAGAACGACCATTTGGAGCGTGAAGTCATTCCGCTGACGGACAGACAGGGGCAGTTGGCGGCTGTGGCGTGCGCCGTTCCCTACCTGATTAGCCCTGGCCTCCCTGGCAAAACCCAGGCGGAACAGGACGCCGCCTACGAGTCATACGTGGTTGAACACTATCAGAGGGTTGTCGCGCTGGCCAAGGAGAAGTATCCGCAGGCGCCAATCATTGCGCTGGGACACTTTTTCGCCGTGGGCGGAAAAGTCTCGGACGACCAGGCCGTGCGCGGCAATCTCCACGGCGTTCATGTCGAGAGGCTTCCTCTGGAGGACATCGGCTATCTGGCGCTTGGGCATCTTCATAAGGCGCAGATGGTCAATGGACTTGCCAATGTCCGGTATCCAGGCTCGCTTCAGAAGATGAGTTTCATCGAGTGCGACAGCGAAAAGGAGTTGGTGATTTGGGATACGGCCCAGCCGACAGTATTCCGGTCCGTTCCGTTGACGCGCACGGAGGTTCC
>JAFRLP010000276.1 GCA_017431185.1 Victivallales bacterium
GTGAGGACTTCGAGTTCGAGGTGACCAGCCCCCAGGTCATCCTGCGAGAGGAAAACGGACAGACACTCGAGCCCTTTGAGGAACTGACCATTGACGTGGCGGACGAATTCGTCGGCGCCGTCATGCAGAAACTGGGACTGCGCAAAGCCATCATCCAGAGCATGGACACGCACAACGGAATGACCCGCCTGGTCTATATCGTCCCCACGCGCGGGCTGCTGGGCTACCGTTCCGAATTTCTGACCGACACGCGCGGCATGGGCGTGATGAACTACATCTTCCACGGCTACCAGCCCTACGTCGGCGAAATCAACCACCGCAGCCGCGGGGCCATGGTCTGCATGGAGGCCGGGCGCAGCAACGCCTACGCCCTGTGGAACCTCCAGGAGCGCGGCACCCTGTTCATGGGACCCAACATCGACATCTACGCCGGCGAAGTCATCGGCGAGCACTGCCGTGAGGGAGACCTCATCGTCAATCCCTGCAAAGCCAAGAAACTCACCAATGTGCGAGCATCTGGTTCGGACGAGGCCATCACCCTCATCCCTCCACGAAAAATGTCCCTGGAGGATTGCATTGCCTTCATCAATGAGGACGAACTCGTCGAAGTCACCCCCAAGGCCATCCGCCTACGCAAGAAGACCATGCGCAAGTGGTATGGACAAAGCCACACCTGAAGGCGATGCCAATCATCCTTGACACCAACGTCCTGTTGTTTGACCCGCAGGCACTAGGACATTTTCCTGAACAGCATATTCTGTTGCCACTGGAGGTCGTCGAGGACCTTGACCGCTTCAAGCACGGTTCGGACGAGACGGCCAGGAATGCCCGTCTTGCCGCTCTTCAGTTGGACTCGCTGCGGAAATGCGGCAGCCTCCGCCAGGGAGTGAATCTGGAGAATGGGGCAACCGTGCAAATCGCTCTGGGCAAACAGGAGTCATTGCGTTCCGACACCGCCATCCTGAATCTGGCCAGGGAACTGCACCAGCGCGGCGAGGAAACGCAGATTATCACCAAAAGCGTGAATCTGCGGCTGAAGGCGGATGCCCTGGGGCTGTCCGCCCGTGACTACGGTCAGGAGACTCCGCTGGACACCGAGGTTACCCGAGGATGGAGACGCATTCAGCTTCCCCCAGAGGAGGTGGCGACCCTACAGGCAGGACGCCCCGTCCTTCCAGGCAAGCGGAGATTCCATCCCAACGAATATGTGGCGGCAGCCGTGCCCGGCGACCCCAAAAATCCGGTCTGCACACGTTTTCAGCCCCAGGACGGCAAGCTTTGGCCTCTACTTTCCACCGCACGCAGTGTCTGCGGAGTCCATAGCCTCAATCTGGAGCAGACCTTTTGCCTGGACGCACTGCTTGACCCCAATATCCCCCTGTTCACCATGGCGGGGCGCGCGGGAACAGGCAAAACCCTCCTCGCCATCGCCGCCGCGCTTCAGCAGATATTCGGAGACGGAAAATACCGCAAACTGCTGGTCTTCCGCCCCACGATGCCGGTCAGCCGTGATTTAGGGTATCTCCCAGGCGACCTCAACGACAAGATGCGCCCCTGGATGCAGCCGGTTTACGACGCGCTGGAGTTCATTCGCGCTCTGGACAAGAAGCAGCCATCCCGCGTGTTGCCCAACGATGTGCTGACCTGCCAGGAAATCAGCGTCGAGCCGCTGACCTATATTCGCGGACGCTCCATTCCCGGACAGTTCATCATCATTGACGAGGCCCAGAATCTGACCCCGCTAGAGGTCAAGACCGCCATCACCCGCGTCGGTGCGGGCAGCAAAATCGTCCTGACGGGCGACCCCGCGCAGATTGACAATCCCTACGTGGACTCCCAGTCCAACGGACTCACGCGCCTGGTCGCCCGTTTCCTGGACAGTCCGCTGGCCGCCCATATCACCCTGCGCAAAGGCGAGCGCTCCAAACTCGCGGAAACGGCCTCGACGCTGCTGTGACGTCGGAGAAAAATCCAGTGCGCAAGCAGTAATTGTATTCGGCGGATTGGCTGCAAACAGTTCCTTCAAGGACAAGCCAGCCTTGCCACACACTGCAACCGTACAGGGGGAATTCTTTGCTTCCGCTACTGGGAGTTTCGGAGTTCGGGAGAAAGTGGGAAACTTCTGGCTTTCCTCCTGCCCGAACCCGAACTCCAATACTCCA
>JAFRLP010000277.1 GCA_017431185.1 Victivallales bacterium
ATGGCCAGCCCTTCCCATGTGCCGAAACACCATTCCCGCAGAGCCGGTTCAGGCGTAATGGCCAAGCCAGGATGCCTCGCCGCAATGGCCTTCGCGGTGTCCATGGCGCGCGACAAATCGCTGGAGTAGGCCACAGCGAAGTCCTCGCATGCCAAGGCGTCGGCAGCCGCCAGAGCCTGCGCCCTGCCCTGCTCGTTCAGTGGCCAGTCCTGCTGGTCCTGGATGATTTTGGCGGCATTCGCCGTCGTCTGTCCGTGGCGGACTATCACAAAATTGCATTCGTCGTTCATTTGCAGTTTTCGCCCATGGGGTAATGGCAAAACTATCGCCCACCCGCCAAGACGCCGCAGGCGAAGGCGACGGGCGAAAACGAGGCACGCTGACCACGCCGAGTCTGGGCGATGAGGCCATCGCGCCGCGCCGTGAAGGCGGTTGGGATGGGAGTTTTGCAATTGCCTCTCATGCCTTGGGATGAGCCTTGGCGTACACCTCAATGAGGCGGCCAATGTCGATATGGGTATAGATTTGCGTGGAAGTGATGGAAGAGTGCCCCAGCAGTTCCTGCACCGTCGGCAAATCCGCTCCGGCGGTCAGCAGATGCGTGGCGAAGGAGTGGCGGAGTTTATGGGGAGTGCAGTCGGCGGGCAGTCCCGCCTCCGCCAGATACGTCTTGAAGGAGCGTTCCAGACTGCGGGGGGTCAGGCGCCCCCCCCTGGCATTCAGGAACAGGGCACCTGGCTGGCGATGCGTGGCAAGTCCCCGCGACTCACGCACGGTCAGATAGGCGCGCACCGCCTTGACCGCAGGCTTGCCCAGAAAGCAGAACCTCTCTTTGCGCCCTTTGCCACGGACTTTAAAGCGCCCCGCGAGAAAATCGATGTCCTCCAGATTGAGGCCACAGGCTTCACTGATGCGCAGTCCGCCAGAGTAGATGACCTCCAGTGCCGCCGCGTCACGGGCTGCGGCAAGTTCCGCGTCCCTCCGGCCATCCTCGCCATTCGTGGAGGAGATGCGTTCCCAGTATTTGGCGGGCGCGGAGAGCAGGTCGCCGACCTGCTGCTCTGTGAGCACCATCGGCAGATGCCGGCCCGTGCGCATCCCCTCGACCAATGAAAAGGGATTGCTTTTCACGGCGTTCTCGCGCAAAAGGAAACGGTAGAACGTGCGTAGGCAGGAGAGTTTGCGGTTGACGCTGCGCTTCTCAATGCCCGCTTCGCTCAGATACATTCCGTAGCGCCGTGCCTCCGCATCGCGAATGCCGCCCCAGTCGCATCCCGACTCGGAGGCGATTCTGCCGTTGAGTTTCAGAAACTGCGCCAGATCCAGCAGGTAACTGCCCACCGTATGCTCGGAGGCCTGCCGTTCCTGCCGCAGGTAGCGCACAAACGACTGGGCAAGCGGATCGAGGGAGAGGATATGGCGTTCCTGCGCCAACTCCTCCACCCCCCTCTGCCTTTCGCGCAGTTTCCTGTCCATTGAAGAACATCCCGTGTTTCTTGCGTTGACGGCGGCGCGGACG
>JAFRLP010000278.1 GCA_017431185.1 Victivallales bacterium
ATGTGCCGCTCATGACGGGGCGGCACATTGCCAGCTTCCATATACCGTTTGAGCAGGAAGGCGCAGAAATACGGGAACGTAGTCACGCCATTGGCCATGCCGACATTGGCGAGAGCGAACTTGAAGCCGCCCTGGATGTCGGGATACCTGTCGGAGTCGATGAGCGTCCGAAGGGACTTCGACCTGCCATTGGTCGCCTTCACCTCGACGGGATAGAGGCGCTCCGCGTCCCTGACGAAGAAATCCTCCTCCAGCGTGGAGTTCTCGCGTTTGTAGTAATACAGCGGATAGCCGCTTTTGGAGAGCGCCTCCGCGACCATGTTCTCGTACAGAGCACCTTTGTAGAGGCCCAGGTTGCGGTTGGCACGGAGGTCATTCTGCGCCTCCGTGTCCAGCATCGAGACCAGAAGCCCCGTGTCTGCAATGTACAGCTTGAATTTCGCGTCGTCGTAGTTGCCCTTCAACGGCAGTTCCGGAAAGTTCAGGCAATGGCAAAGGCTCACGACACCCGCGTCCCGCAGCCACTCCACACATCCCCAATAGTCCTTTGCGCTCGCGTACTTCGAGACCTTTGAATATTGGAATTTCTTGTTCTCCTTGGCCAGCTGCGCAGGAACAGACTCAAACACGGCCATGACTCTCGCCTGGTCGAGCCTCTCCGTGTATTTTCGGATGTCGTTCCCGTATTCCAGGACAAGCTGGCGCTGCATCGGCAGTGTGTTCCCGAAATGCCCCGTCCCGATGAAGTCGGCAACCACGGCGGGCATTCCGCCAACCAGAACATAGTCCATGAAAAGCTCCTGGAGGCGCTTCTGCTCGCCCTCCGTGAACGGCGACAGTTCGGCCATGCGGTTCAGCATCATGTCGGTCAGTTCATGGCCATAGCCGCGGGCCCAGAGAAATTCCTCGAAGTCCATCGAGCGCATCTCGCAGTCCGTCTTGTAGCCCATGCTGAAACTGTCTATTCGCCTGTATTGGACGCCAAGCATGGAGCCGCTGCAAATCACGTCATAGCGACCATCGATGCAGAAGAACTTCAGTGCGGTGGCTATTTCGGGGAACTCCTGGAGCTCATCGAAGAAGATAAGCGTGTCATGCGGCACGAAACGATGCGAGGCATCCAGGAGTGAAATCATCTTGACCACATCTGCCGCCCCATAGCCCCTTTCGGAGATGGTCTTGTATTTGGGCGCCTCGACGAAATTGATGCGGACGACGCTGGAGTATGCTTTCTCCGCGAAATGCAGAACGCTCTCCGTCTTGCCGACCTGACGTGCCCCGTGAATCACCAATGGCTTGTGTTCCGGCGTGGCTTTCCACTCCTGGAGGGCAGTGTCGAGTTTGCGTTGCAGATACATGGGGTGATGCCTCCGAATGTGTTTTTGCCCTTACCTTACTCCATCATCGGCGTTTTTCAACTCGAAAACCAAAAAAATGAGCGATTCCATTGCTTGGATTCCGAGAAAAAATAGCGAACTATTCGTCGGTGAACGAAGAAAACATAGCGAATATTTGTGCAATTTTCACACTTTTTCGAGCGAATCAATATGCGCGTAGTGCCATGACGGCGGAAATGGGCGTCGTTGTAACTGTGTTGCCAATAGAGGTCATCTTCCTCGACCGTGAACGGACGTCGCCGCGCCGCCTGTCCATCTCACTGGCAGATTCGGTATGCGAGACGAACGACTCGTATCTGGTTCAGGCTGGTGGCACAAGGTCTGGACTTTTACTCTTGTCAAATATACACACTCAAAACAGGTTTTCCATGCGGTTTCCAAGAAAAAGACGGTCTTTTGAGAAACTGCCATGCTGGGGAAAACGAAAAACATTCCATGGGCAAATTCCCCCGAGTTCAGGAAGTTTGAACGTTTACCGACGGCGGTGAAGCCGTCGGTACTCATACCGTGGGGAGGATGGCGTGGTGTTCCAGCAGAGTCTGGCGCAGTTGCGCGTAGGGGACGTCCCTGGGGGGCAGGCAGGATTTCACAGCCAGGGCGGCAAGGGCGCCCGCCGCCTGGCCAGTAGCCATGCAGACCGCCTGGATGCGCAGTCCCGCGTTGGCCTGGTGGTCGCTGGAGACGATTCGCCCCGCCGCCAGAACCCCCTCGCAGTCCATCGGGATGAGTGCGCCTCGCGGGACAGATGGGAGGACGCCGGCGGGAAGCCCCTGCACAATGACTCCCGACTCCGCGTCGTGCAAGTCCAGAGGATAGAAGGCGTTGGACACTGGTTCGTCCCAGCGGCGACCAGTCAAATAATCCTCGGCGGTGACTTGAGTGAGACCACGGATGGTGCGGCTTTCACGCACTCCGCACTCCATTCCAGCATATTGGAAATGGAGTTTTTCAAAGCCTGGGAAACGCTTGAAAAAACGGAAGCAGCGGAGCAGGGCGGCGCGTCCCGTGACTTCGAGTCTGGTGCGTCCCTCGCTGTCACCTCCGTTGATGTGGTTGATGTGGTTGGCATTGACTCCGCGCCGTGTGAGGAACAGATTCGAGAAGCCAGGGCCGTAGCCCAAATCCTCGGCCTGAATTTCGCCACGCGCCTGAGCGGCGGGGAACGCTTCGCGGATTTGCTCAAAATCGACCTTGGCCCAATCGACTCCACTGCAGACGACCGAATAGGTGGCGGGCTGGCAGTTCGGGGGAATGTTGACCTGGCCGCCAGCCTGGACAACCGCGTTGGCGTCGCCCGTGCAGTCAATGACGCAGGCGGCGGAGAGGTCGCGCAGACCGTCCTTCTCGCAAATCGTGACGTTGAGCGTGCCGTTTCCACGGGAAATGCCAGCCAGCATGGTGTGGTAGTGGAGGTCAACGTCACACTCCTGCATCTTGGAGTCGCACAGGGCGGTGAAGACAACAGGGTCAACGGGAATCTCAAAGTGCCAGAAGGTCTTGGGGGTGTAGGCCGTGAAATCCGGCAGGTTGTCTCCGCAGAGGTCAACGCACTCCTTGACCAGTTCCCAGCCGATTCCCGCAATGACCTGCCGTCCCCGCTCGTCAAAGAAAAGACCAGGGTTGGCAATGCCAGAGAGGCTCAATGCGCCGCCGCAGACTCCACTGCGCTCGATTAAGGTGGTTTGTACGCCCAGACGCGCGGCCTGCAAGGCTGCGCAGCAGCCGGCCACTCCCGCTCCCACTACGACGATTCGTTGATTATCCATCATGGCTTCATTCAGAACCACAGGCTACTTCAATCCGCCAGGAGGGCGGTCGCCAGGGCACGTTCTGCAAGTGTGGGTGCAATCCGCTTTTGAGCCGCCTCCATGAGGGAGGATGTGTCCTTGTCACGGTTCTTTCGCTGGCATGCGAGCAGGAAGCGTCCCCAGAAGGCCAAGGGACGTCCGTCCGGCACGCGCCTCAGAATCTGTTCAGGGGTATTCTTGGTGGACGCTCCGGTGAGGGCGCGCAGGAAAGCCAGTTCCTCTTTCGTGGAGATGCTGGATGCGCGCAGCAGCAGTTCCGTGGTCTGCACACCGCCTTTTTTTCCCGTCAGCAGGAACAGACCCGCCCGGAGGAACTGCTGTTCGATGTATCGGGGGATCAGGCATGGCAACTCCAAGGCGAGGATTTGATCGGTCAGCTGAATGGCTGTGGGCACGTCGTGGTTGCGCAGGCAGAAGGCAACGCGGTTCAGCAGCCAGGTGTGAATGGCATCCCCGCCGGCCCAAGGCCATCCAGCCCCATGGCTGCGGAAGAAATCGAGGAAGAGGTCGTCCTTTTCGCCATCCAGCCCCTTTTCGCCGGGCACGCAGGCCAGGGCGGCGCGAATGATGGCGTATTGGTGTGTCCCATAATCGGCGCCAGGCTGTGACAAATCAGGGGAGGGTGGCTCGTCAGACAGGAAGTCCATCAGCGGTGAAAGTTGGCTCTGGCTATGGAAGCCAAAGACCTCCCCGTCATTCCGCAAAACCTGGAGGAGTTTTTGCAGGCGGGCTTGAGAGGCCTTGCTGGTTTGTGACTCCGACAGGGAGTCCTCTTTCCAGATGGTGAAAGCCTGGTAGGCCAGACGGCGCACGGGGGTCCCTCCCCAGTTTTTGGCGAGCTGCGCGGTGGGCCTCCAGTTAAACTGGGCTGCCCTGGTGGTGTCCGAAGGCAAATGGGTCATCAGGATGCCGGCTGCCGCCAGGGAAAGGATATGCGGATTCTGCTCCTCCGACTGGGGCAGCGCATTCTTCAGCAGCGGTTCCCAGTTGAAGGTGACGGCCTGGCTGGAGAGCCTGTCGGCGGCCATGGCCTTGGCAAACAGGAATGAGGCCTGCGACCATTGCAGGAGACTGGGACTGCCCTGACGTGGCTTGAAGACAGTTCCCGCCTTGTCCTCCAGGAGCCACTCCACGTTGTCGCTGTCCCAACTGCCAAAGTCGAAGACCGCCAGACGGGAGAGGTCCTGGAAGATTTTGGGATAGTGGCGGTTGCCCTCGTTATCCGTCTGAATCGCCTCCAGTTCGGCACGGTAGTAGGCGTAGATGGTCTCCCCTGACGCGGCGGTCAGGAAGGGGAAGGCGAGGGGGTTGTGGGAGGCTGGCGAGAAGTCGTCAGGCACGGGCATTGCGGCCAAGGCGCGCTTCAGGACTCTGGCCAGTTCGCGTTTTTCGGGGAAGGATTCCTGGCCATACAGGACTTGAGCCCGGGCGGCCAGCCGGGCGGCCACGAGGGAGTTCCCGTCATCCAGCAGCTCCTGTGCCTTTCTCGTCATTGCGCCCGCCTGATTGGCAGGGAGGGATGGCGCCAGTCTGTCAAGCAAGGCGCGCAGTTCCCTGGCATCCTTCGAGGAGAGCAATTTCCCATCCTTGTCAAGGATGCGGGTCAGCAGGTCGGCTGCGACCGCCGCGCTGCCATTGGCGCAGGCGTGCTGAAGCCGCACGACATTGTTGTGCAGTGAAAGAATGGGTCTGATATCCGTTTTCAGGACATTGGCCAGCCTCTGCCATTGAGAGAAGTCCGGGTCATTGACGTACTCCCTCTTCAGGAGGGCCTCCAATGCCTGCGGGGAGGAAAAGGCGACGCCGGCAAGCATGGGAGCCGCCTCCTTCAGAGTGGCGGGCTTCTGCTTTTGCAGCAGATGCTCGCAGGCGGCCCAGACGACTCCGGCAGACCAGAGCTGCCCCCATTTTGCCCGTTCCGAACTGCTGCCCTGCGGGAAGACGCGGTTAATGTCAGCATACTCCAGGTTCATGGAGCGGAATTCGACCTTGAGGTTCCGCTGGCGCGTCAGCAGCCGGACGCCCGCAAATGCCTCCGCATTCTTCACCAGGAGGGGACGCAGCGACTCCAAGGCCGGCAGGATGCAGTCATGCGTGTATAGCATGAATTGGCGGACGGACGACTCGTCGGGATGCGTTTCCAGCCATTTGGTGGCGGCGGTCATCATGTTTTCGACCTGCGGCAATTCCTGAGGGCGATAAGGCAAAGCCTCCACCACCTCCAGCCAACTCAGGGTGGTCTGCAGGTCAGCGGGCACTTGGAAGGAGATGGCGAGCGGGTCGTTCTCCTCTGGTCTCCCTTTTTCAGGTTTGTCGTGCTCCGGCTCTGAAGGCTGTGCGCTCTGCTCCTCCTGCGCAGGCGCCTCCTCCTGCATTTTCTTCGGCTCCTTCTTCACCTTTGTGGGTATGGGGGGAATGGGCTGTGGAGGCTCCGTGACAGGCTCCTCCACCGCAGGGGAGGAGTCAGCCGCCGGGGCGACGGGGGGCTGCTCTGGCGCCGGCTGCTCAACCACAGCGGGCTTCTCCTTCGGGGTTGCGACCGTGCCAGTCTCCTCTGGCTGTGGGGCTGGCGGCGCCACGGTCTTCCTGGGGCGCAACGCGAACAGCGTTCCTGCCCCAGCCAAGGCCAAGGCAATCAGAATGGCCAGAATCAGCCCTGTGTGGCTG
>JAFRLP010000279.1 GCA_017431185.1 Victivallales bacterium
CCCGTGCCCGTGCCGAATTCGTTCGTCGGCTCGATGGTGACGGAGCAGGTGACCGAGGCGCTGGACGCGTGCCAGGCCCGGTAGAGCACGGTGACGGAGCTGCCGGTGTTCGGCCCGGATATCTCGCAGCCGCCGGCGGCCCACAGGTATTTCACCTCGAACTCGGCCGCCGCCTCCTCCTTCTCCGGGTCGGACTCTCCCGACACCCGCCAGGCCAGACGGCAGGAGAAGGTCTGGGTGTATTCGGGGAAGGACGGGGGGATGACCAGGGTGTGCTCCGTCGGCCCGGAGATGGACAGCTCGGTGATGACGGCCTTCTGCTCCCCCGGGGAGGCCAGGGCGCACAGGAGCAGGGCCAGGACGGAAACGGCGGCAAGGCGGGATGGAGGAGGACGGCGCATCGGGGTCTCTTCGGGCATTCGGGCTGCGTTGCGCTGCGGGACTGTCGGGCTTTCCAAATCGGACGCGGTTACTATAATGTTCCAATGCTCCGTTGTCAACCCCCCCCAGCGACTGGAATTGTCTGAAATAGGCTCTTTGAAGATAATTGCAGAACTCTCATCCCGACCGCCTTCACGGCGCGGCGCAATGGCCTCATCGCCCAGCCCCGGCGTGGTCACCATGCCTCGTTTTCGCTCTTCTCCCCCGCTTGCGGCGTTTTGGCGGTTGGGCGGCAGTATTGCAATTGCCTCTTCGGATTATGAAACGAAACATGAGACGCAAAAGTTGGGGACGCAAATTCCTCAATAACCGAAGATGGCGCCAGAAACTCGCCGAACAATCCGCTGTTCCAGAACTTCCGGCGTTTCAATCCCGCTGTCCTTGACATTCATGCCAGAACGTTGGCCCGCCATCCTCTGCGGCCAGAGATTCCATGTTTTAAACCGATAGCCGTGGTGCGCCTGAAACCATTGTTCCAGCCTTCGCCTGTCATCCTCCCGAAAACGATCGACATCGAAAACCGGAACTCCCTCCACCATGGAGACAAGGGCTTTGGCGGCCTGGAAAGCAAGGCCATCGCCACTTTCAAAGCCGCATCCTTCACTTGCCTGAAGATGACGGTCGGACAGGAATGGAACCAGCAGATCGACAGCCTGCTGTTGGCGAACCAAAGCAAGATAGGGGAACAGTTTCCGTACCGTGTCCAAGTCATCCCCCCCTGCCGTCTGCATCAGTCTGGCCAGATGCCGAAACGCCTCGCCGTTCCCGCAGGATGCGGACAAGACCAGGGCTCCCCAGCGCTCCATTCCAGTGAAGCCGTCTTTCAACCCACTGTGGACAAAATGTCGCAGTCCCTTTCCGAACTCAAGGAATATCTCTCCCAGAATCCTGTTCTCCTCCAATGTCCAATTCACGAAATAATAGCACAGAAAGAATCGAAGCCGAAATTGGCTTTGGCCTGAAACCATCGCAAATTCTTTTGCTTTGCGGTAATATGTCCTTTGAAAACTCCGCATATTTGCAGGAGTCCACACATCGTCATCATGGAGATGGCGAACGATGATTCGACAAAGTGAATCGACCTCGTCCTCATAATCCTGATTGTCCAGCATCTTGATGAAGGCGTGCAGCGTTTGTTGCCTTTCCTCTAAAGTCCCTGGAATGACGCGACGCCGCATCAGTTCCATAACCCCATTGCCACTCCATACAGGATTCTGATACCTGCGACCATCTTTCCCATGGAAAAAGGGGAGTAGCAACAACTCGCAGGGGGACGCCTTGTCTCCTTCACCCCATAAAGCAGGATAACCGCAAGCATCCGCAACCAATTCGGAAATGGCCTGTTCCATTTCCTGATGATTCCAGACTGAACCTGCCTCACATGCGTCCAGGCATTTCTGTTCAAAGGCGGAAAAACGCCGCACAAAAGTATCATAGGCGTTGTTTTCCAGCCCAAAAACATTGGATAAATGCAAAAGGCATTCCCACAAAACAATACCATACAAAAGAAAGGAAGGAAGGCGAGAAAAGGTCATTTCAGGAAGTGCCTGCCATTATGGTACTGAAGGGCGATGAAACGCTGTGAAGAAGAATGCGACAGCATGAAATCCAATGGAACTCAATGGTTCATTGCCTGTGTTGATGACGTTCATGGACAAAAGGGAAGGAATGGAATGAAAATTCATTGAGGCGACTTCTCATGCGTTTCCGGTCAATCGAGCATTTCGCTGTGGAACTGACGCTCTTGGACACTCTCGCCGCCGCGTCCGCCGCCGGACGGGGGATTCAGCACCTTGGGCGGTTGCGGAGGTGGCCAGCGCGTCCAGTGCCTGTGCTTGGCGACGTCAAGGCAGTCGCCGCAACCTCACCATTCGGTGGTGGGATCGTGGTAATAGTCCGGGATGTGCCGGAACCTCTCCAGTTCCGACTCGTCCGGCAGGATGTTCAGGAACAGCCGATCTCTGAAACTCAAGCAGAGTTTTTTAAACCGCTCCCATTCATCACGACCTTCTTTCGATTCAGGGAAAAAAGAATAACTCAACGCCTCATCCATCTCCAGCGAGCGCTTGCCGAAGGGATTGTAGGTGACGCTCTCCAACTGGACGTTCAGCCAAGGGCCGGACTCCGCGTCCGCCTGCTCCGCGGTCGAGGCGTAGATGGACAGCCTCACCTCCGCGTAGAGGGGGAAGTGCCGCGTCCTGGTGCAAAGGGTGTGCTTCGCCTCCACACCGTCGTCAATCGGAATGACAAGCGACGGCTGGTAGCCCTCCTCCGGCGCCTCGTGGACTCTTCCCTTCCAGCCGTCGTTCACAGTGAAAGGCGGCTGGAAATCCTCCACCTGC
Organism: Victivallales bacterium; assembly: GCA_017431185.1. Next base: position 2,784 of record JAFRLP010000279.1, read on the forward strand.
CAGAGGAGGATTCCCGCCTTCTCGCCGTTAGGCGTGACGAGCAGCGTCCACCCGCAGCCGTCCGCCCGCCGCTCTGCGTGGAACTGCAGGTCGTAGGCCAGCGTCTCCTCCGCCACAGGAGGGGAAAAATATGAGTAGGAGTCACCCATATTGAACAGTTCCCTGCGGTCATCGGCATACGTCCCGTTTCCGCTCAGGTAGTTGTAATACCCGTCCGGACGCTTTCCGTTCAGGCCGAACTTTCCTTTTCGACCTCCTTTCCTTTTAATCGTGTAGGTGGGAGGCGCTTTTTTGCGCATCGTGCTGACAAAGCGCTTCTCCGGGGTCGTGGAGAGCCACATCCTGGCATTGCGGTAGGGGTCGATGTACGGGTAGTTCGGCATTTTCTTCTCGTCCTCCAAGTCCTGCCATTCGTAGCCGTATTTCTGGATTCTGTGCAAACTGGGCGAACCACCGATGTAGGAGGGTGGAATCATGCATTCCCAGAAGCCATCCCGGTCGGTAAGCGCACGGAGCCTGACGCGTTTCGTGAAGCTGGGGGCATGGCTGATGGACACGCAGGCACCGGGCACGCCGTCCCCGTGCTGGTCAACCACCCGCCCGTAGATTTTCCGCGCCTGGTGGGTGGGGCGCACCTGAAGGGGGGCTTTCAGAAATTTGAGGGTTTCGGCGTCCATCTCCGCCAGCAGGACTGCCGAAAAGAAAAGTGCCGTGAAAGTCGTCTTCCAGTTCATCGTCGTTCTCCTGTGATGCGCATGCTGCATGGTTTGTGTGTTGACAACGGGAACGCCGGCGCCGTCCGCCGTCCTCTCAATTGACTGGGTTGCATCCTCCCTTCCGTCCCCCTTCACTACTGGAACATCCCGCTGCGGATGGAGTGCCGCGAGCGGGAGGCTGCTGTCGGCTGAAGCAGACTCCAGTATGCCCTGACCTCCGCCAGGAAGGAGCGGAACTGGCGACTGTGCCCGTAGTGCGAGTTGTCGAAAATGACAGCCCCCCCGCTGTCCCGAAGCGACGCCAGGTTGACGTTGTCCAGTGTCCCAACCGTGTGCGGGAGTGCAACGGTCCCCAGCGGGCGGGAATGGGACTGCATGATGTAGGAGAAGATGGTGAACCTGTCCCTTTCGGCATTCGACCCCAGATAATAGTATTCCCTGTTGCCAGGGACCAGGGAGAGGTTCTGGTAGCACCTGTCGCGGGGTTCCTCGTAGGAGTCAATCTGTCCGCTGTAACAGAAGCGGTTCGTCCAGTGGAAATCCGGCTTGGTGATGTTGTTCTGGTCCCACAGTCTCAGCGCATAGTCCTCGGGGTTGAAGAGGTTCAGGGCGGAGGAGGCCCTGCCCAGCGTCGCGGCGTGGTACGGGGCGGTGGCGGATGTGCCTGAATGGAAGTGCCCGTACACGTCGGGGGTCACAATGTCCCCGGTGACGTCCCCTCCCAGGTAGCCCAGGCTGAAGGCCACGTTGCTGGCAGGATAGAGGACTTTGCAGTTTGAGTTGTAGAACTGCGCGGAGACGGCGGCCTGGGTGGCGATGTAGCGCGGCGGCGGGGAGATCTCCCTCTTGCGGAGCGCCTCGCCCATGACGACGTTGCCCATGCTGTGGGCCAGCGCCGTCAGACTGTACCGTGCGGAGAGCGTCTCAAGCAGGCTGGCCAGTGCCTCCGCCGACTTCCAGGCGATGAACTCGCTGTTGTCGAAGTTCATCAAGTCCATCAAGGTAGAAAATCTGCCGTCGATGCCGTACAGGGTCGGCCAGCTGAACAGCGCCATGCGCCCCTGGTATCCCAGCCACCACAGCCGCTTGAAGACGGTCTCCGCCCACCTCATCTTCTCCCACTCCTCCATGTTCCAGCCATGGACAAAAAGTAGCATGTCCCGTCCAGGCGGCGAATATGCCCCCTCCCGCATGGTGAAGTAATCCTGGCTGATCTCGACATTGTTAACTGTTCCATTCCTCTTTTCTACGGAATAGTAGTCGTAGAACCAGTCGATGTTTTGCAGCGCCAGACGCACGCCGCGTTTCGCGATTATGTTTTCGTTGCGGCGCACCACCAGGCGGAGTTCCCCCGTGCCCGTGCCGAATTCGTTCGTCGGCTCGATGGTGACGGAGCAGGTGACCGAGGCGCTGGACGCGTGCCAGGCCCGGTAGAGCACGGTGACGGAGCTGCCGGTGTTCGGCCCGGATATCTCGCAGCCGCCGGCGGCC
>JAFRLP010000280.1 GCA_017431185.1 Victivallales bacterium
GAGCAGCGTGGAGTGCCCGGACGGGAACTCATCCGCTTCTGCAAGGAACGCATCCGCCATTACGAATCCCAGGGCGTCACCCCGCCCTATCCCTACGACCTCAAGGCGGTGCAGTCAGGCACAAAGGAGGGCCAATGAACTCTCTCTGGGACATCTACCGGCGGGTCGTGACCGTTCTGGTCAAGGCGCTGGCGCTCTGCTCAGGACTCGGCGTCCTGGTCATGATGGCCGTGACCTGCTGCGACATCGTCGGGCGCAAATTCGGGCACTCCATCACGGGAGCCGTTGACATTGTCCAGGTGGCGGCCTGCATCGCCGCCATCTGCGCCCTGCCCTATACCACCGCCGTCAAGGGGCACATCGCCGTCGAGGTGTTCTCGCAGAACCTGCCCCGTCCCGCACGGGCGTTTTTGGATGGGCTATGGCGCATTGCGGTGCTGCTGATGTACGCCATCATGTCGTGGCGGTGCATAGTTTACGGCTGCACTCTGCTGAAGCGTCACAGTTCCACCTTGACCATCCACATACCGCTGTTCTGGGTGCTGTGGGTGATGTCCGTCTGCTGCGCCATCATGGCACTGGTCAAACTCTACAACCTGACCCATCCGGGAAAGGAGATGATGAAGCCATGAGTTTCCTGGTCCTTCTGGGCATCTTCGGTTGCCTGGCCATATTGTTGCTCCTGATGCTCAGCGTGCCAGTGGGATTCGCGCTGATGCTGGTCGGCTGCATCGGCTTCGCCATCGCGGCGGGCAATCCGCACGCGGCCTACCATCTGCTGGTCAGCGTGACCTACGACAACTTCTCCAACTACGGCCTCTCGGTCATACCGCTGTTCATCCTCATGGGGCAACTGGCCTTCCATGCCGGAATCAGCCGCCGCCTGTTTGACGCCACCTTCGACTGGCTGGGGCACCTGCCGGGCGGCCTGGGGCTGGCCACCATGGGAGCCTGCGCCGGATTCGGCGCCATCTGCGGTTCGGGTCCAGCCAGCGCCGCCACCATGGCCTCCGTGGCCATGCCCGAAATGAGGCGGCACGGCTATGACCTTCCGCTGGGGGCAGGCATGGTGGCCGCGGGCTCCAGCCTCGGCATCCTGATTCCCCCCAGCGTGGTGGCCATCGTCTATGCCGTGATGACCGAGAATTCCCCCGCCAGACTCTTTGCCGCCTGCGTGACTCCCGGCCTGCTCATTGTCGCGCTGTTCTGCCTGTATATCCTCTGGCTCTGCCATCGCCGTCCCAAACTCTGCCCTGTCTCCGCGCCAGCGCCCTGGCCAGTGCGGTTCAAGAGCCTGCTGGGAATCCTTGAGACGCTGTTCCTCTTCCTCCTGGTCATGGGCGGCATGCTGGCCTTCGGCTGGTTCACCCCCACCGAAGGCGCAGCCGTCGGCGCGGGCGGCACACTTCTGATTGCCCTTTGCCGACGCAGCCTCACCTGGAAGAAATTCCGCCAGGCGCTGGCCGAGACCATCCGCACCAGCTGCATGGTGCTGGTCATTGTGACGGGGGCCCTGATATTCGGGCGGTTCCTCGCCGTGACAGGACTGCCGGCGGAGCTGGCGCAGCTGCTCTCCGACATGCCAGTCTCGCGCTACGTCACCATCAGCATCATCCTGCTTTTCTACATGTTTGCGGGTTGCTTTGTGGATGCGCTGGCACTCATCATGCTCACCGTCCCCATCTTCCTTCCCGTGGTCAGCAAGTTGGGCTTCGACCTGACCTGGTTCGGCATCATGATTGTGGTCATTGTCCAGCTGGGGGTCATCACGCCTCCCGTCGGAGTCAATGTCTATGTGGTAGGCGGCATTGAACGCGGAGTGCGGCTGGAGGCCATCTTCCAGCGCGCCGTCCCCTTTGCCCTGCTCATCGTGGCGGCAGCCATCCTGCTGCTCATCTTCCCCCAAATCGCCCTCTGGCTTCCCAGCGCCCTTCACATCTAACCCGCAGGAGCACACTATGGACGAACCAGCAAGCAACTCCCCCCAAGGAACGACGGCACAGGCCCCCTCGGTCATCCTGTTCTGCACCGACTTCTCCGACAACGCCCGCAAGGCATTCGCGTATGCCGTCGATGCGGCGGCGCACCGCCCTGGCTCCACCCTGCACCTGCTGCACGTCCTTCCTGAGCCGGACGCCCAGTTCTGGAAACCCTACATCTACGAACTCGACCACGACGTTGACCAGAAGGCCCGCGACACCTTCGACCACCAGGTCGCCACCGAATACGTCCCGCACATTCCGGACGGCGTAAGATTCCAGGCCACCTTCCGCATCGGCAAGGCGGCCATCGAAATCATCCGCTACGCCAAGGAGATTCACGCCACCTTCC